>JAQGMX010000133.1 GCA_028292145.1 Variovorax sp. | reverse complement strand
CCCGATCAGGATGAAAGAAAACTCGCCGATCTGGGCCAGGCTGGCGCTGACGGTGAGTGCAATGCTCAACGGATAGCGGAACGCCAGCACCAGCGCGCAGGCCGCGATCGACTTGCCCACGACGATCACCAGCACCACCGCCATCACTTGCAACGGTCGCTCGATCAACACAGCCGGGTTGAACAACATGCCGACCGAGACGAAGAACAGAACCGCGAACGCGTCGCGCAGCGGCAGCGACTCCTGCGCCGCACGATGGCTGAATTCCGACTCGCGCATCACCATGCCGGCAAAGAACGCACCGAGCGCAAATGAAACGCCGAACAGTGCCGCCGAAGCGAATGCGATGCTGACCGCCGCTGCCACGACACACAGCGTGAACAGTTCGCGCGATCCGGTGCGCGTGACCTGCCAGAGAATCCACGGGAACACGCGCCGACCGACCACGAGCATCAGGACGATGAAGCCGCCGACCTGCAGCAGCGTGAGCCCCAGCGTCTGCCAGATGGCGCCGGAATCGGCACCGTCGGGCTGGCCGCCCAGCACGCCGGCCAATGGCGGCAGCAACACCAGCACGAGCACCATCGCCAGGTCTTCGACGATCAGCCATCCGATCGCGATGCGGCCGGTGTAGGTGTCCATCAGCCC
Source organism: Variovorax sp. (assembly GCA_028292145.1). Classification (GTDB taxonomy): domain Bacteria; phylum Pseudomonadota; class Gammaproteobacteria; order Burkholderiales; family Burkholderiaceae_C; genus Variovorax. The sequence continues at coordinate 11,002 of JAQGMX010000133.1, read as the reverse complement.
CAGGCTTTCCAGCGCGCGCAGCAGCACCACCGTGCTCGCCACCGACAGCGCCAGCCCGAACACCAGCGCCGCGCCCAGATGCCATCCCCACCAGGTCGCGAGCGCACCGCCAAGCAGCGTGGCCACACCGATCTGCACCAGCGCACCCGGCACGGCGATCTTGCGGACCGCCAGCAGGTCGTCGAGCGAAAAATGCAGCCCGACGCCGAACATCAGCAGCATCACGCCGATCTCCGCCAGCTGCGCTGCAATGCCCGCATCGGCGACGAAACCGGGTGTGAACGGTCCGAGGATCACGCCGGCGAGCAGGTAGCCCACCAGCGCCGGCAGACGAACCTTGACGGCGAGAAAGCCGAACACGAGCGCCAGCCCGAGCCCCGCGGCGATGGTGTTGATGAGTGAAACGCTATGGGGCATCGTCGCCAATGTATCAACTCATGTCGCGCGCACAATAAAAAACCCGCCGAAGCGGGTTCTGGTAGCGAGCTTCTGGCGCCGCTCAGTGCATGTGCAAGCCGCCGTTGACGGAGAAATCGGCGCCGGTCGAATAGCCGCCTTCGTCGGTCGCGAGCCAGGCGATGATCGATGCGATCTCGCTCGGCTTGCCCAGGCGCTTCACCGGGATCGTGCCGATGATCTTGTCGAGCACTTCCTGGCGGATCGCATTCACCATGTCGGTGCCGATGTAGCCGGGGCTGACGGTGTTGACCGTCACGCCCTTGTTGGCCAGTTCCTGCGCCAGCGCCATCGTGAAGCCGTGCATGCCGGCCTTGGCAGCCGAATAGTTGGTCTGGCCGGCCTGGCCCTTGGCGCCGTTGACGGAACTGATGTTGATGATGCGGCCCCATCCTTTTTCCACCATGTCGCCGACCACCTGCTTGGTGACGTTGAACATGCTGTTCAGGTTGGTTTCGATGACTGCGCTCCAGTCTTCCGGCGACATCTTCAGGAACATGCGATCCCGCGTAATGCCGGCGTTGTTGACAAGCACGTCGATGCTGCCGTGCTCGGCCTTCGAGACGTTGAACGCCTCGACGGTCGAATTCCAGTCGCCGACATTGCCGACCGACGCATGGAATTCGTAGCCCTGGGCCTTCTGTTCCGCCAGCCATTTCGAAAAATCGCGGGTCGGACCGCAGCCTGCGATCACGGTGAAGCCATCCTTGTGGAGGCGCTGGCAGATGGCGGTTCCGATGCCGCCCATCCCGCCGGTGACATACGCGACTTTTTTGCTCATGAGTTTTCCTTGATATGTGTGCGATGCCTCAACTGACACAGGCACTGTAGCCAAGTTTCTCACGCACTCTGGCCTAGGAAAACACTGAGTCCCCAGGGAGAAAAGTGTTTCAGTCGGCGTGTTCCGTCGGCGTGTTCCGTCGGCGTGTTCCGTCGGCGTGTTCAGTCGGCTTCCACACCTGCCGCCTTGATCACCTTCCCCCATTTCGCGGTTTCCGCGGTGAGGTGCGCACGCAGCGACTCCGGTGTGACCTTTTCCATCGGCACGATCTCGGAGCTGAGTTCAGCGATGCGCACCTTCACCGCATCGTCCTGCAGCGCGGCACGCAACGCGACGTTGAGCTTGGCCAGCACATCGGCCGGCGTGCCCTTCGGCGCATACACGCCGTGCCAGACCTTCACGTCGAAGCCCTTCAATCCCTGCTCATCGAGCGTCGGAATGTTCGGCATGCTGGCCAGCCGCTTCGGCGTGGTCACGCCGAACACCTTCACGCGGGTACCGTCCTTGATGACCGGCGCTGTCTGCGTGGTCTGATCGCACAGCAGGTCGACCTGCCCGCCCATCAGGTCGTTCAGCGCCGGGCCGGCGCCCTTGTATGGCACGGTGGTCAGATTGACGCCGACCTGGTTGGCGAACAGCAGGCCGCACAGCTGCGACACGGCGCCGGTGCCGGCATTGGCCAGCGACACCTTGTCCTTGTTGGCCTTCACGTAGGTAAGCAGTTCCTGAAAATTGTTGGCCGGAAAGTCCTTGCGCGACAGCAGCGTCATCGGCACGTCGATGACCTGGCCGATGTACTCGAAATCTTTCAGCGGATCGAAGGACAGTTTCTTGTACAGCGCAGGCGCGGTCGCCATGCCCATGTGGTGGATCAGGATGGTGTAGCCGTTCGGCGCCGCGCGCGCGACCCGCGCCGGTGCGATGGTGCCGCCAGCGCCGACCGTGTTCTCGACGATCACCGTCTGGCCGAGCGATTTGCCCATCGGCACTGCCAGCATGCGCGCGACCACGTCGGTCGGGCCGCCGGCCGAGTACGGGACGACCATGACGATCGGCTTGTCGGGCCAGGCGGCTTGCGCCCAGCTGCTCGCGTGAGTGAAAAGACCGACCGTGAGGCCGAGCGATGCGGTCAGGATGCGCTGGATCGATTTGCTTTTTTTCATGATGTCTCCGGGTTTCAGGGATTGTTTGAGTCGTCTCGAAAAATCAGGTGGCAGCGGCCCGTGCCAGGGTCCGTCGCGCCATCGCGATGACCGGCGCATCGACCATGCGGCCGTCGACGGCGCAGCTGCCACCGCCGCTGGCCTCGGCAGCTTGCACGACGCGACGCGCAAGCGCCAGCGCGTCGGCGTCGGGCATGAATGCCGCGTGCACCGCCGCCACCTGTGCAGGATGAATGCAAAGCTTGGCGCCGAAGCCGTATCTCAGGCTCTTTACCGCCGCCGATTCGACGATTGCCATGTCGCGTGTTTCCGTCGTCACGCCGTCGACCGGTGCAGCCAGACCGGCACGGCGGCTGGCGCGGACCATGGCCCAGCGCGCCGGCGCGACTTCGGCTTCGTCCGGACCGCAGGAGATGCCCAGGTCGACCTGCAGATCGATATGGCCGAGCGCGAGCCGCACGACGTTCGGCGCCTGGGCGATGGCGTCGAGCGCATCGAGTCCGGCACCGCTTTCGATCAGCGCGAGCAAAGCTGCGTCGGGGCATGCGTCGCCGAGCGCAACCAGCGGTTGCGCCCGCTCGGCCTTGGCCAGCATGACGCCGCCAAGACTGTCCGCCGCGAGCGTGCGTACCAGCGCCACATCGTCGGCATGGGACGGTGTTCCTTCGGCATTGATGCGAACCACCGTGCGGCCGCGCGCCGCCAACGGCCACTCCGGCCAGGCTGCGAGCAACGCGGCGCGTGCGGCCGGTCGTGCGGCCGGCGCAACCGCGTCTTCCAGATCGAAGATGACGACATCCGCGCCGCTCGCCAGTGCTTTCGCATAACGTTCCGGCCTGTCCGCAGGCACGAACAGGAAGGTGCGAGCCGCAGCCAGCAACGACGTCGAATTCATGCCGCGACCGCCGCGATGGCAGCTTCCGCGGCGTCCGCCGCTTCCGCAGCCGGCTCGGCGCCGCGGGTTCCGAGCATCGGACCGACCTTCTCGATGTCCGCGATGCGCCACAGCGCGCCGATCGCTTCGCGCATCTCGGCTTCGCCCGCACCGCCGCTGAAAGCCGCGAGCCGCAGCGCCTTGGCGGTGATCTCGTCGCGGCTCAGCGTGTTACCCGGATCGCCCTTCGGCTCGTCGACACGGCCTTCGAGCACGCGCCCATCGCGGGTGCGCACGGTGACCTTGCCGATCCAGCGGCGCGGGTAGGCGCCGTCGACTTCCGCATCCAGCGCCATGCGCACCCGGTCGCGGAAAGCGCGGGTCTCGTCGTCGCGGAAATGCGCATCGAATTCAGCCAGCCCGGCCTGCCCGAACCGGCCGACCAGCGCCAGCACGGTGCCCATCGAGAACTTCGACTGGTGCACGGTGACCGGATCGACCACCGGCCCCAGCACGTCGATGGCGCCCTGATGGACATGCGTGAGCACATCTTCGATGTCGTCGGCGCGCAGGTCGTGCGCCTGCATGACGGCAAGCAGTGCGTCGGCGGCCGGGTGCGTGTGTCGGCAAGAGGCGTGAAACTTGAACGAGGTTTCAGCCAGCGCCCAACGCGTACCCAGGCCGTCGACCAGCTTCGCAGGATCGGCGTCGCTCGACATGCCGGCCGCCATGCCCTGCGGACCTTCGAGGATCTGCTGCGCGCCGGTGAAGCCGTCGCGCGCCAGGCTCGCGGCCATCAGACCAGCCGCCGCAGCGTGCGCCGTGTGCAGCTGCTTTGAATCCGCTGCGGTTCGCAGGAACTCCCAGAGCCCCGCCGCCTGCGTGCCGGCCGAGCCGAAAGCGTGCTGCATCTGCGTCGCATCGAGTCCGAGGAGGTGCCCGGCCGTGGCCGCTGCGGCGATGGTGCCGGCCGTGCCCGTCGTGTGGAAGACCTTGTAGTGCGAGCGCCCGAGAAACTCGCCGACGCGGATCCCGACCTCGTAGCCCGCCACCGCCGCCGTCAGCATCTGCTTGCCGCTCGCGCCCAGTGCCTGCGCCCATGCCAGTGCCACCGGAAACACGACCGTCGCCGGATGAAAAACCGATCCGTTGTGCACATCGTCCTGCTCGGCGACGTGCGACGCAGCGGCATTCACCATGGCCGCGAAATAGGGACTGGTCCGACCGCGACCGACCAGCGTCTCACTGGCGCCTTCCGACGGTCCCATCGAACGGGCGAAAGCGGCGATGGTTTCGACGGGACGCGTGCCGTGGCCTGCGATGGCCGAGCCGAACCAGTCGACCAGCAGGTCTTCTGCGCGGCGCACGACGGGTGTCGGGATGTCATCGAAGCGAAGAGCCGCTGCGAAAGTAGCGAGAGATGCGGTCGTCATCAGATGGCCTCCGCCGTGCGCAGTGCGGCGATGTCGGCTGCGTTGCGGCCGAGGGATTGCAGGATCGCGTCGGTGTGTTCGCCGACGGACGGGACAGGATCCATCCGGTAGTCGAAGGCACTCTGGCGCCCCGGCGGCAGCAGCGCCGGAATGGCGCCGGCCGGCGAGCCCACCTGGCACCAGCGCTCGCGCGCCTGCAACTGCGGATGCGCCCAGAGGCCGGCCATGTCGTTCATGCGTGCATTGGCGATCTGCGCGGCGTCGAGTCGCTCCAGCACCTGCGCAGTGCTCAGCGTGGAGAAGGTTTCCAGGATGATCTCCTTGAGTGCGTGGCGATTGGCATTGCGCAGCGCGTTGGCTTCGAAGCGTGCATCGGTCGCAAGCGCCGGCTGCAGAAGCACCTTCTCGCAGAACACGCGCCATTCGCGCTCGTTCTGCAGGCCCAGCATCACGGTGCCGCCGTCGCCGGCATGGAACGGGCCGTACGGATAAATGGTTGCGTGCGAAGCCGCGTTGCGCGGCGGCGGCGGTGCGCCGTCGTAGGCGTAGTACATCGGGAAGCCCATCCATTCGGCGAGCGATTCGAGCATCGACACGTCGATGTGCGAGCCCTTGCCGGTCTTGCCGCGCTGCAGCAGTGCAGCCAGCACGCTGGTGTACGCGTACATGCCGGCTGCGATGTCGGCGATGGAATTGCCCGACTTGCACGGGTCGTCCGGCGTGCCGGTGACAGACAGAAAACCCGCTTCGCTCTGGATCAGCAGGTCGTAGGCTTTCTTGTCGCGGTACGGGCCGTCGTCGCCGTAGCCGGAGATGTCGCAGACGATCAGCGCCGGGTTTTCGGTCTGCAGCGCCTCGTAACCGAGTCCCATGCGAGCGGCCGCGCCCGGCGCGAGGTTCTGCACCAGCACGTCGGCACCGGCGATCAGCTCTTTCAGCACGGCCAGCGCGGCCGGCTGCTTGAGGTCGAGCGTCAGGCTTTCCTTCGAGCGATTGACCCAGACGAAGTGAGACGCTTCGCCATTCACGCGCTGGTCGTAGGCCCGCGCGAAGTCGCCGCCGCCGGGTCGCTCGACCTTGATGACGCGGGCGCCGAGGTCGGCCAGTTGCCGGGTGCAGAACGGCGCCGCGATGGCGTGTTCGAGCGAGATGACGGTGATGCCGTCGAGCGGTCGTGTCATGGCGTTCCGATCAGAACGAGCGTGGCAGCCCGAGCAGGTGCTCGGCCACGTACGAATAGATGAGGTTGGTCGATATCGGCGCCACCTGGTAGAGCCGGGTTTCGCGGAACTTGCGCTCCACGTCGTATTCGCAGGCGAAACCGAAGCCGCCGTGCGTCTGCAGGCAGGTGTTCGCCGCCTCCCAGCTGGCCTTGGCCGCCAGGTATTTCGCTATGTTGGCTTCCGCGCCGCAAGGCTGGCCGGCGTCGAACAGCGCGCAGGCCTTGAAACGCATCAGATTGGCGGCTTCGGTTTCGATGTAATCGGCGGCGATCGGGAACTGCACGCCTTGGTTCTGACCGATGGCGCGACCGAAGACCTGGCGGTCGGTTGCGTAATGGCGGGACCGCTCGACGAACCAGTAGGCATCGCCGATGCATTCGGCCGCGATCAGCGTGCGCTCGGCGTTCAGGCCGTCGAGGATGTACTTGAAGCCCTTGCCTTCCTCACCGATCAGGTTCTCCGCCGGGATCTCGAGGTTGTCGAAGAACACCTCGTTGGTCTCGTGGTTCACCATGTTCAGGATCGGGCGGACGGTCATGCCATTCCCGATGGCCTGCTTCAGGTCGACGATGAAGATCGACATCCCCTCCGACTTCTTCTTGACCTCCGCCAGCGGCGTCGTTCGCGCCAGCAGGATCATCAGGTCGGAGTGCTGGATGCGCGAGATCCACACCTTCTGGCCGTTGACGACATAGCGGTCGCCCTTCTTTACGGCGGTCGTCTTGAGCTGCGTGGTGTCGGTGCCGGTGGTGGGCTCAGTGACGGCCATCGACTGCAGACGCAACTCACCGGTCGCGATCTTCGGCAGGTATTGCTGCTTCTGCGCCTCGCTGCCGTGACGCAGCAACGTGCCCATGTTGTACATCTGGCCGTGGCAGGAGCCGGCATTGCCGCCCGAAAAATTGATTTCTTCCATGATCACGGATGCTTCGGTCAGGCCGAGGCCGGAGCCGCCGTATTCGGCCGGAATCAGCGCGGCGAGCCATCCGGCGTCGGTCAGCGCGGTGACGAAGGCTTCGGGGTAGCCGCGCTCGTGGTCGACCTTCTGCCAGTACGCGGAATCGAAGTCGCCGCACAGCGCGCGCATGGCTTCGCGCAGTTCCTGGTGGGCGTCGGGGGTGGGAATCTGGGTCTTCATGTTGGAACCTGGTTTTCTTCAGGCGAGCGTCGCGGTCGCCTGCATCGTGAGCCAGCCATCGGCGTCTTCGCCCCAGAGGCTGAAGGTCTTGCCGTCGGCGTTCGCTGTGAGGTCGGGCCGGCCGTGGAGCTTGAAAGGCGCCATGTCGAAGGTCGCCCGCACGGCGCGGAATTCGAAGCGCGACAGCGTCGCATCGGGATGCTCGCGGCGCAGCAGATCGACCAGCAGCGTCGCGATCAGCGGGCCATGCACGATCAGACCCGGATAGCCCTCGACTTCGGTCACGTAGCGACGGTCGTAATGGATGCGGTGGCCGTTGAAGGTCAGCGCCGAATAGCGGAAAAGAAGCACGTCGTCGGGCACGATGTCTCGGCTGAAGGCAGCGTCCTGCGGCGCGGGCGTCGGCGGTGGTGCAACTTCCCCAGGCGCGGCGGCGGCGCGGTAGACGATGTCGTGTTCTTCGGTCAGCGCGAGGCCGCGCGTGTTGTGCAGTTCATGGCGCACCAGCACAAAGACCAGCTCGCCGGTGCGGCCGGTCTTGTGCTTCACCGATGCGATGGTCGACACGCGGCGCACCGCATCGCCGACGCGCAGCGGATTGCCCGCCTCCCACGCCAGTCGGCCACCGGCCCACATGCGGCGCGGCAGCGGCACCGGCGGCAGGAAACCGCCGCGACGGGCATGGCCGTCTTCACCGATTTCGGACTGACGGTGATGCGGCAGAAAATACAGCCAGTGCCAGAGTTCGGGCAGGCGCGCGCCGGGCACCGGCGGCGGATCGTCGCGGTCGAGCGTGGCGGAAAGCGCGCGCACGGGTGCGGCGGTGATGTCGTCGTCGAGCGTCTCGCTGCGGCCGTTCCAGCTCTGCAGCGCTTCGACTTCTTGCGGCGTGAGTTGCATGAGGGGTGCGGGCGTCGTCATCAGTCCACCGCCGCGCCGGAAGACTTCACGATCTGCGCCCACTTCGTGAGGTCGGTCTGCAGCAGCGCCGCAAACTGATCGGGCGTGGTCGGCGCAGCGATCTCGACGCCCTGCTGTTCCAGCTTTTCCCGCAGATCGGGTGCAACCAACGCTTTGCGCGTGGCGTCCTGCAGCATCGTCTGGACGTCGGCCGGCAACCCGGCTGGCGCGAACAGGCCGATCCACAACGTCCCGTTGTAGCCGGGCACCGACTCGGCGATGGCCGGAACGTCGGGCAGCGACGGCGAGCGCTTTTCGCCGCTGACGGCCAGAGCGCGCAACTTGCCGCTCTTGATGTGCTGCAGCGCCGAAGGCAGGCTGGCGAACAGGATCGGCAGCTGGCCGCCGATGACGTCGTTGATCGCCGGCGCAACGCCCTTGTACGGTACATGCTGCAGCTGGATGCCGGCCATGTTGTTCAACATCTCCCCCAGCAGATGATTCAGCGTGCCGTTGCCGGCCGACGCGTACTGCAGGCTGGCATCCTTTCGCTTCGCAAGCGCGAGGAATTCGGCCAGCGACTTCGCCGGGAATGTCGGGTTCACCAGCAGCACGTTCGGCACCGCGCCGATCAGCCCGACCGGCCGAAAATCCTTCACCGGATCGAAGCCGGGGTTCTTGTACAACGCCGGGTTGATCGCCTGACTGCTGCTGATGGTCATCAGCAACGTGTAGCCGTCCTTCGGTGCCTTGGCCACCAGCTGCGTGCCGATGTTGCCGCCCGCACCGGGTCGGTTGTCGACGACGACGCTGGCGGCCATCACCTCGCCCAGCTTCTGGCCGACCAGCCGGCCGACGATGTCGTTGGTGCCGCCCGCCGCCTGCGGAACGACCAGCGTCACTGGTCGGGCCGGATAGCCGGCTTGCGCCGCTGCCGGCACAGCATGCAAGCTGGTCAGCAACGCCACGGCAAGCGACAGCGCTGGGCCCGCGAATGATCGAAATCTCATGTCTTTGTCTCCTGTGCTTCGCATGGTGGCCCCAGGACGGGCGCGGCGCAATCTGCGAATTCGAGATCGAGACTTCGGTATTTCCGAACGCTCGCTACGATGGCGCATGCATTTCGACCTGAACGATCTGCGGCTCTTCGTCGCCACCGCCGAGCTCGGCAATCTGACGCGCGCATCGGAAAAGCAGCATCTGTCGCTGGCGGCGGCCAGCGCGCGCATCAAGTCGCTGGAGGCGCAGTGCGGCCTGCCGCTGCTGACCCGGGAAGCCCGAGGCGTGAAGCTGCTGCCGCAGGGCGAGGCTTTCCTGCATCACGCGCGCCTGATGCTCAACCAGACTGACCGGCTGCGCGACGAACTGTTGGCTTACGGCGGCGGGCTGCGCGGGCATCTGCGCGTCTTCGCGAACACGACCGCCGTCACCGACTTCCTTCCGGAACTGCTACCGGCGTTCCTTGCGGCGCATCCGCAGATCAACGTCGACCTTCAGGAAAAGCCGAACGCTCTGATCGCCCGCGGTGTGCGGGACGGGCAGGCCGACCTCGGCATCGTGGCCGGGAATGTCGACACGCTGGGACTGGAATCGATCCACTTCAGCACCGACAGGCTGGTGCTGGTCACGTCGCGCAAACACCGTTTCGCCCGGCGGCGAAGCATCGCCTTCGCCGAAACGCTCGACGAAGACGCCATCGGCATGCAGCAGGGCAGCACGCTTCAGGCGTTCCTGGGACAGATCACCGACAACCTTGGCAAGCGCCAGAAGCTGCGCATCCAGCTCGGCAGCTTCGATGCGATGTGCCGGATGATCGGCAGTGGCGTCGGTATCGGCGTGGTGCCGGAGTCGGCGGCTCGCCGGAATCTGGAGAGCATGCAGCTTGCGCTGATCGAGCTCAGCGACGCCTGGAGCGTGCGCGAGCGCCATCTGCTGATGGCCGACAGCGCAACGCTGCCGACCTATGCCAAGGCGCTGGTCGAAACGCTTCGCGCCCACTACGCGGCGGAGGTGCGAGCCTCCGCCTGAAGTCGAGCGCCCAACTTTCTCAGCGTTCGATCGTCAGCGCCACGCCCATGCCGCCGCCGATGCACAGCGACGCAATGCCCTTCTTGGCATTGCTGCGCTGCATTTCGTGCAGCAGCGTCACCAGGATGCGGCAACCGGACGCGCCGATCGGATGGCCGATGGCGATGGCGCCGCCGTTCATGTTCACCTTGCTCACGTCCCAGCCCATTTCACGGTTCACCGCGCAGGCCTGCGCCGCGAAGGCTTCATTGATTTCCAGCACGTCGAGGTCGGCGGCCTTCCAGCCGGCGCGCTGGAGCGCTTTCGTCGAAGCCGCAACCGGCCCCATGCCCATGATGGCCGGGTCAAGTCCGACGGTGGCATAGCTGGCGATGCGGCCGAGCGGCGTCAGGCCGAGTTGCGCGGCCTTCTTGGCCGTCATCACGACCACAGCGGCGGCGCCGTCGTTCAGGCCCGATGCGATGCCAGCCGTCACGCTGCCCGCCTTGTCGAAGGCCGGACGCAGACCGGCCAGCACGTCGCCGGTCGATTTGCGGTTGATGAACTCGTCCTTGTCGAAGACGACCGGATCGCCCTTCTTCTGCGGAATGTGCACGCCGACGATCTCGTCCTTGAACTTGCCGGCGTCCTGCGCTGCTGCGGCCTTGGTCTGGCTGGCGAGCGCCAGTTCGTCCTGCATCGCGCGGGTGATCTCGTACTTCTTGGCCACGTTCTCTGCCGTGATGCCCATGTGGTACTGGTTGTAGACGTCCCAGAGACCGTCGACGATCATGGTGTCGATCAGCTTCCAGTCGCCCATGCGCTGGCCGTTGCGTGAGTTCGGCAGCACGTGCGGCGCGAGGCTCATGTTTTCCTGGCCGCCGGCCACCACGATCTCGCTGTCGCCGGTCGCCACGGCCTGGGCGGCGAGCATCACCGCCTTCAGGCCGGAACCGCAGACCGCATTGATGGTCAGCGCCGGCGTGATCTTGTCGATGCCGCTCTTCAGCAGCGCCTGGCGCGCCGG
>JAQGMX010000097.1 GCA_028292145.1 Variovorax sp. | reverse complement strand
CGGCAAGGACTTCATCGCCCTGGGCAAGCGCGCCCCGATCGACACGCCGGCCGGCAAGGTCGAAGTGGTCGAGTTCTTCTCGTACAACTGCCCGCATTGCGCCGCTTTCGAGCCGCAGCTCGAAACCTGGGTCAAGAGCCTGCCAGCCGATGTCGTCTTCAAGCGCATCCCGGTGCCCTTCGTCGGCAACGACACCGAACCCAAGCAGCGCCTCTACTACACGCTCGAAGCGATGGGCAAGGTCGAGGAATTCCAGATTCCGCTGTTCCAGGCCATCCACCAGCAGCGCCAGCCATTGAACGGCGATGCCGGCATCCTGGCCTGGGTCGCAAAGCAGCCTACTCTCGACGCAAAGAAGTTCGGCGAGCTGTTCAAGTCGTTCACCGTGGTCGGCAAGGCCAAGCGCGCGACGCAGCTGACCACCGACTACCAGGTCGCAGGCGTTCCGGCGTTGGGCGTGGCGGGCCGCTACTACATCGACGGCGACACTGCCGGTTCGCTGGGCCGCGCGCTGCAGGTCACGGATTTCCTGATCGGCGAAGCCCGCAAGGGTTGATTTCGCACGTACCGGGCAGCGCCCGGGCGTCGGGAGGCAGCCCGCTTCGGCGGGCTTTTTTGTCTGTGCGTCAAGGCGTTGCACCTGACGCTTACAATCTTCGAGCAAGTTTCGTGCCTTTATGAACCAGCGACACATACTCATCCGATCTCTCTCCCGCCGAATCGTCGTGGCTGCCGCCACCACTGTCGCCTTGATGGCCGCATGGGTCGCACCTGCGCAGGCCGAAAAGGCCGACCGGACGAAGCCGATGAACATCGAGGCCGATGCCATGCGCTACGACGACCTCAAGCAGACCAGCGTGTTCACCGGCGGCGTGGTCGTGACCAAGGGCACGATCATCATCCGTGGCGCGCGCATCGACGTGCGCCAGGATCCCGAGGGCTACCAGTACGGCGTTGTCACCGCGGCGCCCGGCAAGCTCGCTTATTACAAGCAGAAGCGCGATGCCGGAACCGACGAATGGACCGAAGGCGAGTCCGAAGTCATCGAATACGACAGTCGCGCCGACAACGTCAAGTTCATCCGCCGCGCCGTCATGCGCCGGCTGATCGGCGCGAAGCCGAACGATGAAACCACCGGCGAACTGATCGTCTACGACCAGGGCAACGACACCTTCACCGTCAACGGCGCAGCCTTGCCGCCCGGCGCCAGTGTGGCAGCCGGTGCGCAGGGCGGTCGCGTGCGGGCGATCCTGACGCCACGTGCGGCGGGCGAGGCCGCCACGGGTACTCCGGCTCCTGCGACGCCGGCCGCGCCGACCGGTCGCGGCTTACGCTCCAGCACGACGCTCGGTGGCGGGGACGCGGCCAAGTGAGCATCGACACCAATCTGGTCAGGAACGGGGCCGAGCCGGTTCTGTCGAAGGAACCTGTCGGCAGTCGCCTCGAGGTGCGCGGGCTGCAGAAGCGCTACGGCAGCCGTCAGGTCGTCAAGAACGTATCGCTGCAGGTGCAGAAGGGCGAAGTCGTCGGTCTGCTCGGGCCGAACGGCGCCGGCAAGACGACCTCGTTCTACATGATCGTCGGCCTGGTGCGCGCCGATGCGGGCGAGATCAGCATCGACGGCGAACCGATCGCGCACATGCCGATCCACAAGCGCGCGCGCATGGGCCTGAGCTACCTGCCGCAGGAAGCGTCGATCTTTCGCAAACTCACGGTGCGCGAAAACGTCCGCGCCGTGCTCGAGCTGCAGCAGGAGCCCGACGCCAAAGGAAACATGGCCGCGCTCAGCAAGCAGCGCATCGACCAGCGCCTCGAGGAACTGCTGGCCGATCTGCGCGTCGAGCATCTGCGCGATTCGCCGGCGCTGGCGCTGTCAGGCGGCGAGCGCCGGCGCGTCGAGATTGCCCGCGCACTCGCCACGCAGCCGCGCTTCATCCTGCTCGACGAGCCTTTCGCCGGTATCGACCCGATCGCCGTGATCGAAATCCAGCGCATCGTGAGTTTCCTGAAAAGCCGCGGCATCGGCGTGCTCATCACCGACCACAACGTGCGCGAAACGCTCGGCATCTGCGATCACGCTTTCATCATCAGCGACGGGCAAGTGCTCGCCGAAGGCACACCGGCGGAGATCGTCGACAACGCCGAAGTACGCCGCGTGTATCTCGGCGAACACTTCCGGATGTGAACTTGAAACATCGGACGGCATGAAACAAGGCCTGTCGCTGCGGGTCTCGCAGCATCTCGCGCTCACGCCCCAGTTGCAGCAGTCGATCCGGCTGCTGCAACTGTCGACGCTCGAACTGAGCCAGGAAGTCGAGCAGATGCTCGACGAGAACCCGTTTCTCGAACGCACCGCCGAAGAAGCGCAGCGGGAAGAATTCGGCATCGACTCGGTCGACACGCCCGGTCCGCGCGACGAGGAGTTTTCGCCCTCGCCGGCCGCATCGTCGAGCGACGGCGCGAGCACCACGTCGACCGCCGAATCCGAAGCGCCGGCCGCCGACTCCGCCGAAATCTCCGACGCCCAGCCCGACTGGGAGGGCGACGGAACGGTCGAGATGGCGCCGGACGATAGCGAATGGGGCGGCGATGCGCCGGCCAGTTCCAACAACATCAGTTCCAACGACGGCGGCGACCGCGCCGACGCGACCGAACTCGCGCGCAGCCAGGAATCGCTGCAATCCTTCCTGCACCGCCAGGCGCTGAGCCTGCGGCTGGGCGAGAACGACCGTGCCGCGCTGCGCTTTCTGATCGAATCGCTCAACGACGACGGCTATCTCGAAGATTCGCTGCCGGCGCTCGCCTCCGGCCTGGCCGGCGACGACAACGACCAGTTCGACGATCTGGTGCATCACTTCCAGGTCGCGCTCGGACTTTTGCAGAGCCTGGAGCCCGTGGGCGTCGGCGCCCGCGATCTCGGCGAATGTCTGGCGATCCAGCTGCGCGCGCTGGCCGATCCGCAAGAGTCCGACGAGCAGGTGCAGGTGCGCAAGACCGCCATCGCGATCTGCAAGCATCCGATGGAACTCCTCGCGCGCCGCGACTTCAAGCGCCTGGCGACGCTCACGCGCAGCAACGAAGACGAAGTCCGCAAGGCGCTGCAGCAGATCGC
>JAQGMX010000089.1 GCA_028292145.1 Variovorax sp. | reverse complement strand
GCGCCGCCTTCGCGCCGTCGCCGGCCGCGATGATGATCTGCTTGAACGGCACCGTCGTCGCATCGCCGGCCGCGAACACGCCCGGAACGGACGTCTGGCCGCGCGCGTCGACTTCGATCTCGCCGTGTTTCGACAACTCGACCGTGCCCTTGAGCCAGTCGGTATTCGGCACCAGGCCGATCTGCACGAACACACCTTCGAGCGGCACATTGACGCTTTCGCCGCCGACGCGGTCCTTGAACACCAGTCCGTTGACCTTCTGGCCGTCGCCGGTGATTTCGGTGGTCTGCGCATTCAGGTGCACGGTCACGTTCGGCAGGCTCAGGAGCTTGCGCTGCAGCACTGCATCGGCGCGCAGCTGCTTGTCGAATTCGATCAGCGTGACGTGCCCGACCAGGCCGGCCAGATCGATCGCCGCTTCGACGCCCGAATTGCCGCCGCCGATCACCGCGACGCGCTTGCCCTTGAACAGCGGACCGTCGCAATGCGGGCAGTACGCCACGCCCTTGTTCTTGTATTCCTGCTCGCCGGGAACATTGACGTTCCTCCAGCGCGCGCCGGTCGAGATGATGACCGTGCGGCTCTTGATCGTCGCGCCGCTTTCCAGCTTGACCTCGATGTATTCGGCACCCGGCACCAGCGCCGATGCGCGCTGCAGATTCATGATGTCAACGTCGTAGTGGCGCACGTGCTCTTCGAGCGCGACGGCGAATTTCGGCCCTTCGGTTTCCTTGATCGAGATGAAGTTCTCGATGCCCAGCGTATCGAGCACCTGACCGCCGAAACGCTCCGACGCCACGCCCGTGCGGATGCCCTTGCGCGCCGCGTAAACCGCAGCCGCAGCACCGGCAGGACCGCCGCCGACAATCAGCACGTCGAACGGGGCTTTCTGGTCG
This sequence comes from Variovorax sp., assembly GCA_028292145.1. GTDB lineage: Bacteria > Pseudomonadota > Gammaproteobacteria > Burkholderiales > Burkholderiaceae_C > Variovorax. Next base: position 2,674 of record JAQGMX010000089.1, on the reverse strand, counting down.
ATCTTCTTCGCTTCGCGCTCGACGCCGCTGGTGTCGATCTTGGCGAGGATTTCCTCCAGGCTCATGCGACCCTGGCCGAACTCGGTACCGTTCAGGAACACGGTTGGCACGGCCATGATCTGCCGTTCCTTGATCTCGTCCTGGAAAGTGCCGCCTTCGATCATCGTGGCCTTGATGCGCGGGTTCTGGACCGCCATCACGTTCAGCGCCTGGACCACGTCCGGACAGTTGTGGCAGGTGAGCGAAACGTAGATCTCGAACTCGAAATCGCCGTCGAGCGCGCGGATCTGGTCGATCACGGCCTGCTCGACCTTCGGCGGATAGCCGCCGACCTGCAGCAGCGCGAGGATCAGCGACGTGAATTCATGGCCCATCGGCAGACCGGCGAAGCGCGGGCCGTGGTTTTCGTTGGGCCGGTTGATGGAGAAAGAGGGCTTGCGGAAGATGTCTTCGCGGCTTTCGGTGAGCTTCACCAGCGACGACGATTCGGCCACGTCCTTCAGCAGCGCGAGCACATCGCTCGACGCCTTGGTGTCGTCGAGCGATGCGACGATTTCGATCGGCTGAGAAATCCGTTCGAGATAGCTTTTGAGTTGTGCTTTGGTGCCGGCGTCGAGCATGTGATTCACCTTGAAAATTTGAAGAAAAAAGGCCCGGACGAACCCGCCCGGGCCTTGGGCGCGGCACCGAAGCGCCAACGCAGGTCTCTGGGCCTTTAGATCTTGCCGACGAGGTCGAACGACGGCTTGAGCGTTTCGCCGCCTTCGTTCCACTTGGCCGGGCAGACTTCGCCCGGGTGTGCGGCGACGTACTGGGCAGCCTTGACCTTGCGGACCAGATCGCTGGCGTCGCGGCCGATGCCTTCGGCGGTGATTTCGATCGCCTGGATCACGCCTTGCGGGTCGACGATGAAGGTGCCGCGGTCTGCGAGGCCTTCAGCTTCGCGCATGACTTCGAAATTGCGGGTGATGGTGCCGGTCGGGTCGCCGATCATCGTGTACGTGATCTTGCCGATGGTTTCCGACGAGTCGTGCCATGCCTTGTGCGTGAAATGGGTGTCGGTGGAAACCGAGTAGATCTCGACGCCCATCTTCTGGAAAGCTTCGTAATGGTCGGCCACGTCGCCCAGTTCGGTCGGGCAGACGAAAGTGAAGTCGGCCGGGTAGAAGAAGAACACAGCCCACTTGCCCTTCACATCGGTGTCGGACACTTCGACGAACTTGCCGTTGCGATAGGCGCTGGCTTTGAAAGGTTTGATTGCGGTGTTGATGACGGACATGTGATCCCTTAGGTTGGCTGGCTGTGCAGAACACACAGCATGGAAGATAAGTGCGAGCCATTAGTATAACTACCAATCACACTTTATCAATAGCCAATAGCTATCATCCGAATCAGTCCGACCTATGGACCGGCCCGTGGTGCCTCAGGCGCGCAAACGGTCGATATCGAACCCCGCCACCCGCTTGTAGCGCGCAGCGATTTCTTCCAGTTCCGCGCGAGGAATCACGTCCTCGACCTTCGCGAATCCATTCGGCGCACGCTCCTCGGCCACCTGCATGACCTGTTCGGGGCCGTTCAGGCGGTTGCGCAGCACGATGCCGGTTGTCTTTGGCAGACGGTCAGCCTCGTATTCGAGCAACGCGTGCTCGATCGAACTCAGGCGCTTCTCCTGAAGCAACCCCAGGCATTCCGCGAAATAGGCCGCGTCGACGATCGCCTGCGCACTGCCGTTCGAGCCGATCGGGTACATCGCGTGCGCGGCGTCGCCCATCAGCGTCACGCGGCCGAAAGTCCATTTCGGGAGCGTGTCGCGGTCGACCAGCGGAAATTCGTAGACTGCTGCGGCGCCTTCGATCACGGCCGGGATGTCGATCCAGTCCCACTTCCAGTCTGCAAAGGCGCCGGAAAAGACGGATTTCTCGACTTTCCTGTTCCAGTCGCTGCGGGCCGGCGTGTCGCCGGGAACGCGCAGCTCGGCAATCCAGTTGATGCGCGAGCGGCCTTCGCGTCGCAGCGGTTCGGAGATCGGATAGCAGACGAACTTCTGATCCTGGTGGCCGGCCATGAACATCGTCCGGCCGTCGAGGAACGGCAATGTCTCGGTCACGCCGCGCCAGAGCATGCGGCCGGCAAAGCGCGTCGGCGCATCGTCGGGGTAGAGGAATTTGCGCACCGCCGAATGAATGCCATCGGCGCCGACCAGCACATCGCCGCGCGCTTCGACGGTGGAACCGTCCTCCCGGCGCAGCGTGACCGTGACGCCGCCGGCATCCTGCACGAAGCCGGCGAAAGAATGGCCGAGCCGGATCGCGCCGGCGCCCAGGCGCTCCAGTGCCGTCTGGTAGAGCAGCATCTGGAATTCGCCGCGATGCACCGAGAACTGCGGCACCGGATATCCGGCCGCCAACCCGCGCGGCTCGCTCCACACCGGCTGGCCGAACTTGTTGAAATAGTGCAGCGACGACGTTTCGATGGCCTTTTCGCCGACCGCATCGCGCAGGCCGATCGACTCGATCACTGCAACCGCATGCGGCAGCAGGTTGATGCCCACGCCGAGCGGACGCATCTCGCGCGACGTCTCGAACACTTCCGCCTCGACGCCCATGCGCTGCAGTTTCAGCGCCAGCACCAGTCCGGCGATGCCGGCTCCTGCGATCAGTACCTTCATATATGT
>JAQGMX010000077.1 GCA_028292145.1 Variovorax sp. | reverse complement strand
ACCTGCTGCTGAAGTTGCTGCGCGACGCCGACGTGCCGTACAAGGTCATGGCGCCGCACGGCCAGTTCAAGCAGAACCTGCCGCAAGGCCGCAGTTTCCAGCTGCTGCGCCTGCGCATCGACCCGCGCCTCGGCGTGATTCCGGAAATCAGCGGCAATCGGCTGATGGTTTCGGTTCGGCTGATGCGGCACGAGAAGGACGACCGACTGCACCAGAGCACGGCCGACACGCCGTTCGAACTGACGCTCTGCGCCTGAAACGATAGAGCCCCGGAAGATGACGAAGCCAGGAAAAACCACGCCCGACGGCGAACGCATCGTTCGCTGCCCCGCCTGCGGCAACGACAGCGTCTACGCGCCGATAAACCCGTACCTACCGTTCTGCAGCGCCCGCTGCAAGGGCATCGACCTGGGTGCCTGGGCCAGCGAAGAATTCCGCATGGCGGCCGATGCGCCGCCGGACGACGAACCGTTCGGCGATCCGCGGCTGCAATAACGTGTCGGTTCAGCGGGTCAGATCAGCGCGACAGAAGGATCGAGCGGATTGAGCAGCGTCCTGGTGCCGCGCTCCTTCGCCAGCCAGCGCAACACCGGCACAGCGCCCGGCAACACCGGCATGACGTCCAGCGGCAGTTGCTGCCACTGCATCGCCTGACCTTCGCGCATCTCGAAGTCGCCCGTCCATACGCCGACCTTGCACCAGTGCAGCCGCACCAGCGCGTGCGGATAGTCGTGCTCGGTGACGCGCCAGACCTCGGCACCGCCGATGACGATGCCGAGTTCCTCTTCCAGTTCCCGACGCAGCGCCTGCTCGACGGATTCGCCAGCCTCGATCTTGCCGCCCGGAAACTCCCAGTAGCCGGCGTACGGCTTGCCTTCGGGGCGCGTCGACAACAACAGCGCGTTGTCGTCCGGCCGGATCAGGATGCCGACGGCGACTTCGGTGTGTTTTCGGGTGTCGGTCATGACCGGTACAGCCGTTTCAAGCGCGTCCAGCGTAGTCGCGCGCGAACTGGTACGCCACGCGCCCGCTGCGCGAACCGCGTTCCAGCGCCCAGACCAGCGCTTCTGGTCGCGCCGCCGCGATGGCAGCCGCGTCGACGCCGAAGGACGACAGCCACTGCGCGACGATCGTCAAATATTCGTCCTGGCTGAACGGATAGAAGCTGACCCACAGGCCGAACCGCTCCGACAAAGAAATCTTTTCCTCGATCACCTCGCCCGGATGCACTTCGCCATCGTCGGTGTGGGTGTAGCTGAGGTTGTCCTTCATGTACTCCGGCAGCAGGTGGCGCCGGTTGCTGGTCGCATAGATCAGCACGTTCGGCGTCGCTGCGGCGATGGAACCGTCAAGAATCGACTTCAGCGCCTTGTAGCCCGGCTCGCCCTCGTCGAAGCTCAGGTCGTCGCTGAACACGATGAACTTCTCAGGACGGCCCGACACCACGTCGACGATGTCCGGCAGATCGACCAGTTCGGCCTTGTCGACCTCGATCAGGCGCAGTCCCTGCGGCGCGTAGGCCTGCAGGCAGGCACGGATCAGCGACGATTTGCCGGTACCGCGCGCGCCGGTCAACAACACGTTGTTGGCCGGCTTGCCCTCGACGAACTGCCGCGTGTTGCGCTCGATCTTCTCTTTCTGGATGTCGATTTCCTTCAACGAATCCAGCGGCATCTGTCCCACGTGGCGCACCGGCTCCAACGAGCCGTGACCGGTGCTCCGGCGCCGATAACGCCAGGCGATCGACGCATTCCAGTCGGCGGGCGCCTGGAGCGGTTGCGGCAGGATCGATTCGATGCGCCCGATGAGTTGCTCGGCGCGCTCGATCAGCTTCTCGAACTTGTCGTTCATCAGGAACGGTAGTCGGCGTTGATCGTCACGTAGTCGTGGCTCAGGTCGCAGGTCCAGACCGTGTCTACGGCGTCGCCGCGGCCCAGGCCGATGCGCACCGTGATTTCGCTCTGCTTCATTACGCGCTGGCCGTCTTCTTCGCGGTAGGCCGGATTCCGCCCGCCCTTGACCGCCACGTGGACGTCGTCGAGGTACAGATCGATGCCGGTCTGGTCGAGATCGTCGATGCCTGCGTAGCCGACGGCGGCCAGGATGCGGCCGAGGTTCGGATCGCTGGCGAAGAACGCGGTTTTGACCAGCGGCGAATGCGCCACGGCATAGGCCACCTGACGGCATTCGGCGCCGTCGCGGCCGCCCTCGACACGGATCGTGATGAACTTGGTCGCGCCCTCGCCGTCGCGCACGATGGCTTGCGCCAGCAGGCGCGAAACGTCCTGCATGGCGGCGAGCAGCGCCTGGCCGTCGACGGATTCGAGCGAAGTAATGGTTTCGTGCGCGGCTTTCTGCGTCGCGATGACGACGAAGGAATCGTTGGTCGACGTGTCGCCGTCGATCGTCACGCGGTTGAACGACGCATCGGCCAGCGCCTTGGCCAGCGGCTGCACCAGCGACGGATCGATCTTGGCGTCGGTGGCGATGAAACCCAGCATCGTCGCCATGTTCGGACGGATCATGCCGGCGCCCTTGCTGATGCCGGTGATCGTCACGGTGACGCCGCCGATCTGCACCTGCCGGCTGAACGCCTTGGGCACGGTGTCGGTGGTCATGATGCCTTCGGCTGCGCGCGCCCAATGGTCGGGGGCAGCGTCGGCCAGCGCGGCGGGCAGCGCGGCCTCGATGCGCTCGACCGGCAGCGGCTCCATGATCACACCGGTCGAGAAAGGCAGGATTTCTTCCGGCGCGATGTCGAGTTCGCGGGCCAGCGCGACGCAGCTCTGGTGCGTGCGCGCCAGGCCGTCTTCGCCGGTGCCGGCGTTCGCATTACCGGTATTGATCAGCATCGCGCGGATGCCGTAGTTCTTCGCCAGATGCGCACGGCACACCTGCACCGGCGCGGCGCAAAAGCGGTTCTGCGTGAAAACGCCGCCGACGGCCGCGCCTTCGTCGATCAGCACGACCGTCAGGTCCTTGCGGTTGGCCTTGCGGATACCGGCTTCGGCAACGCCGATGCGGATGCCGGGCACCGCGAACAAGGCGGCGG
>JAQGMX010000066.1 GCA_028292145.1 Variovorax sp. | reverse complement strand
TCGGCCTGGCCCTTCTCGTCGAAGGCCATCACCACGGCCGCCGCACCGTAACGGCGCAGCAGCTTCGCCTGGTGGCGGAACTGGTCTTCGCCTTCCTTCATGCTGATCGAATTGACGATGCCCTTGCCCTGGATGCAGCGCAGACCGGCCTCGATGACCTCCCACTTTGAGCTGTCGACCATGATCGGGACGCGCGCGATGTCGGGCTCGGAGGCGATCAGATTCAGAAAACGGACCATCGCGGCCTTGCTGTCGAGCATGGCCTCGTCCATGTTGATGTCGATCACCTGGGCGCCGTTCTCGACCTGCTGGCGCGCCACGACCAGCGCTTCCTCGAACTGGCCGTTGAGGATCATGCGGGCGAAAGCCTTCGAACCGGTGACGTTGGTGCGCTCGCCGATATTGACGAACAGCGTGCCCTCGCCGATCTGCACCGGTTCGAGGCCGGACAGCTTCATCGACGGAACGTGTGCAGCAGGAGAGGCGGCTGCTGCGGAATTGGCTTCGGAGGATTCGGACGAGGACGACATGGGCTCACCTGGATTCGCGGGGGTTCAGGTGAGCGTCGTTGCGGGGAACTGATAGACCCGAGCCTGGCGGCAGGCGATGGGCCGGCCGCTGCAACGCTCCTCGGGAAACCTGCGATTTTAGGCGCATTGGATTCAGAGTGCTCCCATCGTCCCGGCAGATCGGCCGAGCCATCATGGGAACTCTCACGTTGAAGCTTCACAAGCATGAGCGACCACACGATCATCCGCACGCAGTTCGCATCCCGAACGCAGCCAAGGGCAGAGCACAACCCCAAGTTTTCTGCCGACGAAAGGCAGCCTGTCTTTACCAGAGTCGCGGTTGCCGCTGGCAACCGGGATACAGGCGCGGCTCGCAGCCGCTTGCGCCGCCAGGGCGATGACGAGGTGTTCTATCCTCAGCATTCGACCGGTCGCCATCTGGCGACGCCTGGTCTGCAATACGGCCCCGGCGTTCCGCCAGTGCTGAATGGACAGGTCCCGACCATCGCGCCGTATGTTCGCGAGCGTCTGCTGCTCGGGCTGCCCGCAACAGCGCAATACATCGCCCCGTATGAATTTCCAGCGACGCTGGATTACGAAAAGGGCCGTGTCCTTGTGACCCCACTCCAACCGTTGCCTCGCGAGCTACCGAGCGGAACTGTCGTCTCCACAGCGATGAACGGACTCGACAGCTACTTCTAAGCTATGCCAGCTCGAACACCACATCCTGCGCGCCTTCCCACAACACCTTCGTTCCAAGCTTGCGGATGTTCTCCTTGCCCTCGACGATGGTCAGGAAATGGTTGCCGGCCAACTGACCCATCTTGCTGGCGAAGCTGCAGGCGCCGTAGGCCATGATCAGTTCGGTTTCGCTGTACCCACCTGGGTAGAACAGGATGTCGCCGACCGACGGATGGCTGGTGTGGTTCTCGAAACCGACCGGCACGCCGTCGTTCTCGAGCCTGAATTCGCCGAGCGGCACCCAGCAGCCCTCGCCGCTCCAGCGCACGTGAATCAGCTTCTGGCGATAGGGCAGCAGCGAGAGGAATGCCGCCACGGTGAGCGGCGCGTCGGGATGCGTTTCGGCGATGAAGTCAAAGCCGCCGGCGGTGATCTTGAGTCGGGTCATGGGTCGTTTGTTGCTTGTCGTTGTCTGAAATTGAACTTGTCGGGTCAGCCGCAGCAGCCACCGAAGTGGCCGTCGCGATAGAACGGTGCGAGGTCGTCGGCCATCGCCTTGACGTCGTCGCGCCAGGCCGCGTGCGCCGGATCGGCGGCCAATGCGCGGCGCATACGCGCCAGCAATTCCGCCCGCAACGCCGGCTCGTCGATGCCGAGCACGCGCCCGCCATCGACCACCGTGCGGCCTCCCGCAATCACGCGAGCAATGTGCGTGCCATTGGCGCGGGCGAGCAACAACTGCAGCGGATCGGTGTCGGCGAAAAGGGCGTCGTCGTCGAGCGCATCCCAGTCGAGCAGCACCAGGTCGGCCGGCTCGCCCGGCGCGATGCGTCCGTGCGCACGCGCCGCAGCGCCCGCCACGCTGCGCGGCCCGTGACCGGCACCGAAGGCCCAGAGCTGACGCGCTGTCATGGTGGTGTCGAAGCCCCAGCCGCGGTGCAGCGCGAAAGCCAGGCGCATTTCGCGCAGCGCGTCGTCGTCTTCGTCGAAAGCCATGCCGTCAAGCCCCATCGCGACGCGGCAGCCCTGCGCGAGCATGTCCGGCAACGGCGCGATGCCCGACTTGAGACCCAGGTTGGAACTGGTGTTGACCGCCAGGGTCACACCGCGCTCGGCGAGCAGCGCGAGTTCGTCGGCGCGCGCCCAGGTGCAGTGCGCGAGCGTGAGGCGCGGGCTCAGCAGACCAATGTTGTCCAGAAACCGCACGAGGCCTTCGGGATGCACCTTGTCGGCCCATTCGCGCTGGTACTTCGTCTCCAGCAGATGCATGTGGACCGGCCGGCCGGTGTCGGCCGACGCACGCGCAATGGCTTCCAG
>JAQGMX010000061.1 GCA_028292145.1 Variovorax sp. | reverse complement strand
CTCGTCCCGACGCGCGTGCGCTCGCTGCGCACCACGACGACCTGCGCCGTGGCATCGCCGGGATTGGTGATGTTCACGCTGCCGACGCCGCCAACGCCTTCCGTGCCGCCCCATCGCGCCTGCGCCTGCCGAACGAGCGGACCGACCGGCACCAGCGGCGCGGCCTGTCCGCTCGGCTTTGCCGGTTGCAGGAACGAGCTCATCTGCGCCTGCATGCCCTGGCGCGCCTCGGGCGTCTTGAGCGCGATGTTTCCGCTCCAAGGCATGTAGAGCAGCATCAGCGTGATCAGTCCGCTGTAGGTGATCATGAAATGGAACGGCAGACCGATCACCGACAGCGCCGTGTGCGCGTCCAGCCACGACCGCTGGCCCTTGCCCCAGCGGAACGTGAAGAAGTCCACAAAGATCTTCTTGTGCGTGATCACGCCGCTGACGATGGCGACCAGCATGAACATCGCGCAGAAGCCGACGATCCAGCGGCTCCAGATCGGCGGCAGGTAATGCAGGTCGAAGTGGAAGCGGAAGAAGAAGTCACCGCCTGACGTCTCGCGCACGGCGAGCTTCTGGCCGGTCGCAGGATCGAAAGTGGCGCTGCCGAAAGCACGCCGGGACCCCGGATTGCGCCAGAAGCTGCTGACCGTCGGCGTGCGCGCGTCGGGCAGGCTGAAGCTCCACTGCGTGCTCGTCGGTGCGAGTACGGCGAGCGAGGCGACGATGCGATCGCTCACCAGCGCCGCATCGGGCACCTGCTTCACGGCCGGCGCCTCGGGCCGCATCCACTGCGAGATTTCGTCGCGGAAATAGCTCACGGTGCCGGTGAGGAACATCGCATAGAGCACCCAGCCGACCAGGAGGCCGGTCCAGATGTGCAGGTCGGACATCGTCTGGCGGATGCCTGGGACTTTCATGCGCCGTACCCTTTCCAGACGGCGGCCGCGGGCACCGCCAGCACCACTGCCGCGAGCAGCAGCCCGACCCACGCGCGCCGCGCCGATCGCACGGCGAATACCCAGATCACCGCACCGGTGTAGACCGCAAAGCTCAGCAGAACGCCGCCGATGACGGCCTGCGTGCGGTCGACCGGCAGCGCCAGCGCCGCCACGCTCGAAAGCGCAGCCAGCGCATAACCGCCGAAGATCGCTGCGACGATGCGGGACAGCAGCGGCCCGACGGCCAGCAGCCTCCGGACTGCCCCGGCGGTCACTTGTTCGCGGGAGCAGCCGGGCCGGCCGCGATCGGCGCCACGCCGTCGGCGACGGCGACGGTCAGCGACGTGACGTAGCTGACGCTGTCGTACTTCTCGGTCGAAGCCGCAGCACCCTTGGCTACCAGCGCCGGACGCTCGCCCGGCGTGCGGTCGGCATGCATCGTCTCGATCACGTAGTTGCCCTGCCAGGGAAAGTCGAATCGAACGATCCCCTGCGCATCCGATTCAGCCTTCTTCTCCCAGCCCGACTGCACGGCCACACCGACCTTGGCCTTGGGCAGCGGCTCCCCCTTGAAGAAGACCTTGAACTCGCCCGCCTTGCCGGTCGGCACGATGTCGAGTGCCAGCTTCGGCTGTTGCGCCGCGAAACCGGTGACGTAACGCGCGGCCGGGTGGTAGGCGCCCATGCCTTCCTTGTCGGCCTGCTTCGTCTTGTAGAGCGGGTAATGCGCGTCCTCCGCGACGATGCTGTCGCCCTGCCCTGCCTTGGCGGACAGTGCAAAACCGGTCGGCGTCTTGGTGACTTCGAGCGGCTGCTCGCCCTTGGCGGACACCAGCGTCGCACGCGGTTGACCGAACTTGTCGAGCAGGCCGGGAGAGGTTTCACGCAGGTTTTCGCCGAATTCGCCGAAATTCAGCACGGCTGACGGGCCGGCCGGTTGCTCCAGCCAGATCTGGTGCGCCTGCACCGTGGGGGCAAGCGTGAATGTGAGGGCGATGGAGGCGAAAGCAGCGAGCGTTTTTTGCATGAAGTTCGAGAAAAGGATCAGAAGAACCGAAGGTATGGAATACGAATAATTCTCATTGTATTCGTTGACGATTCGTCTTCTGCCTGTCTTCGACTTCCGCCCTGTAAAATCGCAACCTTCCTGCGCCGGCATCGTCCCGGCGCCTCAATCCGGGCTTGCGCTCCGTCGTTCTTCTCACAATCCATGTCGTCGCCCAATCTCCATCCCATGCTCAACGTGGCCGTCAAGGCTGCACGCGCCGCCGGCGCCATCATCAACCGCGCGGCGCTCGACGTCGAATCGGTTCGGATCTCGCAAAAGCAGGTCAACGATTTCGTCACCGAGGTGGATCACGCGGCCGAGCAGGTCATCATCGAAACGTTGCTGACCAACTACCCGGGCCACGGCATCCTCGCGGAAGAATCGGGCAGCGAGCATGGCGCCAAGGATTCGGAATACGTCTGGATCATCGATCCGCTCGACGGCACGACCAATTTCATCCACGGCTTTCCGTTCTATTGCGTGTCGATCGCGCTGGCGGTCAAGGGCAAGATTGAGCAAGCCGTCATCTACGACCCGAGCCGCAACGACCTTTTCACCGCCACCAAGGGCCGCGGCGCCTACATGAACGACCGCCGCATCCGCGTCAGCAAGCGCACGCGGCTCAACGAATGCCTGGTGTCGACCGGCTTCCCGTTCCGTGCCGGCGACAACTTCAAGCAGTACATGGCGATGATGTCCGACCTCATGCCGCGCCTGGCCGGCCTGCGCCGCCCCGGCGCTGCGGCGCTCGACCTCGCCTATGTCGCGGCCGGCTTCACCGACGCTTTCTTCGAGAGCGGGCTGAACAGCTGGGACGTCGCGGCCGGTTCGCTGCTGGTGACCGAGGCCGGCGGCCTGATCGGCAATTTCACCGGCGAGTCCGACTTTCTCGACCAGCGCGAATGCCTGGCCGGCGCACCGCGCATCTACGGCCAGCTGGTGCCGCTGATCGCCAAGTACTCGAAATTTGCCGGCGTCGACGACAAGCTGCGCGCCAGCGACCGCGTCCGCGCCGTGGCTTCGGCCGCACGCGCCGAGAGCGACCCGACCGCCGACACCGCCGCCGACCTGTACGCCCGCACCACCAGCAGCGATACGCTCGATGCGCCCTCCGAAGACGAAGCAGCGGAAGCCGCACAGGCCAAGCCCGTGCAGCGCAAGCTGACACGCATCCGCCGCGATCTACCGGAAGCCGGCGCATCGCTGTCGCCGATCCTGCCCTCCGGGCGCGACAACGACCGTCGCTGACATGCAGGCGCCGCGCGCCGCCGTCTTGCGCACCCGGGCTTTCCTGCGGGTTGCGCTCAGCCACTATGTGATCAACGGCCTGTCGGTCGCTTTCGGGCTGCTGCTGATCGCGATGGGCGTGCATTTCTGGCTCGGCACCTTTGCAGCGTCGGCGGTCGCGGTCGGCGTGATCGTCACCGCACCGCCCGACCTGCCCGGCCCTCGCCGCGGCAAATTCCTTCAGATGCTGCCGGCGCCCATCATCGGCGTGCCGCTGTTCTTCGCGGTCCAGATGCTGCATGCCGCACCGATCCGCCTCGGCCTGCTGCTGGTGCCGGCCACCTTCTTTGCATTTCTTGCGATGGCCTGGGGCAAGCGCGGCATTCCGATCGCCATCGCGGTGATGTTGGCCATGATCTTCTCGATGGCGACGCCCAAGCCCGGCGGCATTGCGGAAGCTTTCGAACGCACGCTGCTGTTCGGTCTCGGCGCCGGGCTGTACGTGATCTACGCGACACTCGCCAACCTGGCGTTGAACGGCCGCTACCGGGTGCAGGCGATGGCCGACGTGCTGCTTTCGCTGGGCGCGCTGATGCGCACCGAGGCCCGGCAGTTCACGTCCCGCGACGCCTCGGGCGACGTGCGCGAGGTGCCGGCGCCGATGCTCGGCCAGCTGCTCAGCGCGCAGGCCGCGCTCGCCGACCAGCTGCAGGCAACGCGCGACATCGTCCTCGAATCGCCGCGCACCGCGCGCCGGCAGCGCCTTGCCGGCATGCTGATCATGGTGCTGGAGATGCGCGACCAGTTGCTGGCCAGCGAACTCGACCTCGACGTACTGCAATCTCAGCCGACGCACGCGTCGGCGCTGGCGGAAATGCGGCGCGTGCTCGAAGCGCTGGCCGACGAAGTCACGGCCATGGCGGACGCGATCCTGATCGGCCGCATGCCGCATGTCGTGCCCGACCGCCGGCACGAGCTCGCCGCCGTCCGCCTGCCCGACAACGCCGCGGGCCTGGTCCCGGGCGGCGGTCCGACGCCAGTGATGCTGGCGCGCGGCTTGGCCAACCGCATCGGCCACATCAACGACGAGGTGATGCGGCTGTCGGCGCTGGCGCGCGGCGAAATCGCGCCCGATCTGGCCGTGGTCCGCGCGAACTGGCAGATGTTCGTGAGCCCCACCGAATGGTCGTGGCGCCCGTTCCTGGGCGTCTGGCGCTGGGATGCGCCGCCGCTGCGCCATGCCATCCGCGCGGCGCTCGCCATCGGCACGGCCTATGCCATCACGCTGGTACTGCCCTGGGGATCGCACGACTACTGGATCTTCCTGACCATCGTCGTGGTACTGCGCGGCAGCCTGTCGCAGACGCTGGAGCGGCGCAATGCCCGCGTGGCCGGCACGCTGGTCGGCTGCGTTTTCGCGGTCGGGCTGCTGGCGACGCATCCGTCGCCGTTCGAGATGCTGGTGGTGTCGGTGGTCGCGCAGGCCATCGCGCATGGATTCGCGGTGCGGCGTTATCTGATCACCGCGGTCTGCGCCACGGTGCTCGGGCTGGTGCAGGCGCACATGCTGAACGTGGGCGCGGCGCCTACCTTCGCGCTGTTCGAACGCATCGCCGACACGCTGATCGGCGCGACGCTCGCCTGGGCCTTCTGCTACGTGCTGCCGTCCTGGGAGCGCACGCAGATTCCGGCGCTGGTGGCGCGCACGCTCAAGGCGCAGGCGCGGCATGCGCGCTACGCGCTTGGGCTGGGTGCGCTGCATTCGGTCGACACCAGCCCCGAACTCGACTGGCGGCTGGCGCGCAAGGAAGCTTTCGACAGCCTGTCGGCGCTGGTGCAGGCGACGCAGCGTTCGCTCTCGGAACCGCGCGCCGTGCGCCCGCCGATCGCCGCGCTGGAGCATCTGCAGGCGCACAGCTACCAGATGCTGGCCCAGCTGAGCGCGGTCAAGTCGATGCTTGTGCTGCGGCGCGACCGGCTGACGCCGTCCGAGATCGAAGGGCCGCTCAAGCGCACGGCCGAGCGAATCGAAGCCGCCATCGGCACGCCGCCGACGGTTGGGACCACCATGCCGGCGAGCCCACCGGCCACGGCGCTCGCCGGCGCCGTCACGCTGCCCGACCCGTTCGACAACAACATCACACCCTGGCTGCTGCGCCGCCTCGACCTGGCGACAGGCATGGCGACGCAGCTTCGCGACGATGCGGCACGCATCCTGCAACCGCTTGCGGACGACATCGACGTCAATCCGGCGCCGAGCGGACTTTCGAAACTCTGATTTTTTACAAGGAAACCTTCAAACGATGACCAAAGACATGTTGCTCAGCCACCCGTGGTTCGCGCCCTGCCTTTCCGCCCTGATCGCCGTCGCCGTCGCCCTGGCAGCGCATAGCGTGGCGGTGCTGGTGCTGCGACGCATCACCCGCCACACGCTTGTGCTGAACACGATGCTGGTCAAGATCAACTCCGTAGCCAGGCTGGTCCTGCCGCTGATCGCGCTGCAGATCGTGTGGCAAGCGGCGCCGGACGACCTGCGTTTCGTCGACAGCGTGCGACATCTGAACGGATTGCTGCTGATCGCGGCCACCACCTGGCTCGCGGTGCGCGCGATCAATGGACTGGCTGACGGCATCATCGCCAAGCACCCCTACGACGCCGTCGACAACCTCCAGGCGCGCCGCGTCCTGACGCAGACGCGGGTGCTGGCGCGTACCGCCATCACGATGCTACTGGTGGCAGGCGCTGCAATGATGTTGATGACGTTTCCTGGCGCGAAACAGGTCGGTGCCAGCCTGCTGGCGTCGGCCGGCGTGAACGGTATCGTGGCCGGCCTGGCAGCCAAACCGGTCTTCAGCAACCTGATCGCCGGCTTGCAGATCGCGCTGGCGCAACCGATCCGCATCGCCGACGTGCTGGTGGTCGAGGGCGAATGGGGCCGTGTGGAAGAGATTACCGGCACCTTCGTGGTGCTCAGGATCTGGGACGACCGCCGGCTGATCCTGCCGCTGTCGTACTTCATCGAAAAGCCGTTCCAGAACTGGACGCGGCACAGCGCGCAGATTCTGGGCTCGGTATTCATCTATGCCGACTACGGCATGCCGCTGGCGCCCCTGCGCGAGGAGGTCGAGCGGCTGGTGAAGGCATCGCCCATGTGGGACGGGCGTTTCTTCAATCTGCAGGTGACCGATGCGACCGAGCGGACGATGCAGCTGCGCGTGCTGTGCACGGCGGCATCGTCTTCGCTGGCGTTCGATCTGCGCTGCGCGGTGCGCGAGGGCGTGATCGACTTCATGCAGCGGGAGTACGCCCAGTTCCTGCCGCGCATGCGCATCGAGGACGGCGACGCGATGCCGCAAGGCCGGAAGCTGCCCGACAGCATGCCGCCGTCGGGCATCCCGCAAACCGCCTGAACGTTCAGATTCAGGGGATCAGGCGAACCTGGTCGACTTCGAATTCCATCTTGCGCATGTCCTTGTCGACTTCGCCGACCAGTTCGACGCGCTGCTCGGCGCTTACGGGCTGGCCCGGCGGGAAATGCTTGGCCGAGATTTCGACCGGCATGCGGCCGCTGTCGTCGGCGAAGGTGTAGTTCTTGCCGCCATCGTGCGAGACGATGCGGCCTTGCAGACGCACATGCTGGTCGTCCTTGCCGGTTTCGAGCAGCTGCTTGACGGTCATGACGGGCACCGAGCTAGGGCCGGTATAGGGCGCTGCGGCCGGTGTACCGGCTTGCGCGGCGGCTGCCGGTGTGGGTCCGGTGTATTGGGCCAGTGCCGGTGCGGCGGCGCCGAGTACGCCGAGTGCGAGCACGAAAGTGGCGGTGGTCTTCTTCATGAGTCGATTCCTTGGAAGTGGTTGAGAACTTCGATTGGAATCGCCGAAGCTGAAGGCTTTCTGATGTGATGGACTAAGTTGCCGTCGGACGTTCGCCTTGCCCTTCGTGCGCAAAATCGATGACGACGCCCAACCCGCGACCATCGAGCCCCGGATCGAAGCGCAACGACGCGTTGTGCAGCGCCGCGATGCGCGCGACGATCGACAGCCCCAGGCCGCTGCCGGTCTGGCCTGAACCGAGCACGCGGAAAAAACGCTCGGTGAGCCGTGCGCGGTCGGCCTCGGAGACGCCGGGACCATCGTCCCGCACGGCGATCCGGATGACGCTTCCGACGGCTTTCGCGGTGATTTCCACGTGCCCGCCGGCGGCGCCGTAGCGAACGGCGTTGTCCATCAGGTTGCGCAACGCGCTTTCCAGCAAAGCTGGATGGGCTCGCAGCGTCAGGCCGCCCGCGTCGACATTCAGCGTCGAATCCGTGCCGCCCGGTCGCAGGGCAACGAGCCGTTGGAACAGCGCGTCGAGATCGACCGGCTCCTTGACCAGCGATTCCGGCCTTTCCGGATCGAGCCTTGCCAGCGCCAGCAGGCTTTCGGTCAGCGCCGTGCAGCGGTCGACCTCGTTGCGCAGGGCTTGCAGGTCGACCGGCGCAGGCGGCACTGCGCTCTGCTGGCGTTGCATCAGCTGGATACGCATCCGCAACGCGGCCAGCGGCGTGCGCAGTTCATGCGCCGCGTCGGCGGTGAATCGGCGCTCCGCCTGCATCGCATGACCGAGGCGGCCGAGCACGAGGTTGAGCGCCTG
>JAQGMX010000022.1 GCA_028292145.1 Variovorax sp. | reverse complement strand
TCGGCGCGCGTGCAGACGCTGCCGCGGCTCGACTTCGCCGGCGGCATTCCGCCCGAGCACCGCGTGCTGGTCGCGATGCCGACGATGTTGGGCTCTGTCGACGGCAACGCACGCCTGGCGCACCGGCTGGAACTGCACTGGCTCGCCAATCGCGAAGACAACGCACAGTTCGCGCTGGTCACCGACTGGTCCGACGCGGCCGATGCCTCGATGCCGAACGACGCGTCGCTGCTGACCGATGCGATGTCGCGCATCGCGTTGCTCAACGCGCGCTACCCGGCGGCCGACGGCGCAGCGCCGCGCTTCCTGCTGCTGCACCGTCCGCGCACCTTCTGCAACACCGAACGCCGCTGGATCGGCTGGGAACGCAAGCGCGGCAAGATCGAGATGCTGGTGCGCCTGCTCGCAGCTGGCGATGCGAGCGGATTCATGCCGCTCGCGCCGGGTCAGCGGCTGGCGGACGGCATTCCGTACGTCGTCACGCTCGACAGTGACACCGGCCTGCCGCCCGGCGGCCTGCGCGAGCTGGTTTCCATTGCCGCGCATCCGCTGAACGCGCCGCAGATCGATGCCGCCACCGGGCGCGTCGTCGCCGGCTTCGGCATCCTGCAGCCGCGCATCGTGACGCCGTTCCCGACGCGCGAGGAACGCTCCTTCTTCCACTGGATGTTCGCCGGCCAGTGCGGCATCGACCCTTACAGCAGTGGCGCTTCGGACGTTTATCAGGACCTGTTCGGCATCGGCTCCTTCACCGGCAAGGGGCTGCTCGACGTCCGCGCCCTGCATGCAACGCTCGACCGCCGCCTGCCCGACGGCGCGGTGCTGAGCCACGACCTGCTCGAAGGCACCGTCGCGCGCTGCGCCGTGGTGAGCGACCTGGTGCTGATCGAAGACCATCCGCACCATGCCGGTGTCGCGGCTTCGCGCATCCACCGCTGGACGCGCGGCGACTGGCAACTGCTGCCGCTGATGCTGCGCGCGAAACGCTACGGCATCGACGCGCTCGGTTTCTGGAAGATGAGCGACAACCTGCGCCGGGCGCTGGTGGTGCCGGCTTCCACGCTGTTGCTCGCGCTGACCGTCTTCACCGGCGCCATCCCGATGGCCTGGGCGTTTGCCGCCGTTGCCGCCGCGCTGGTGCTCGGCCCAATGCTCGGCGCGCTGGCCGGACTGGTGCCGACGCGGCGCTCGATCGCCCTGCGGCACTTCTTCGACGTCGGCTCGGTCGAGCTGCTGCGCGCGCTGGCCGGCGCAGCCTGGCAGTTCGTGCAACTCGCCGCGCAGACGCGCCTCCTGCTCGACGCCTCGCTGCGCGCGCTCTGGCGCTTGTGCGTGAGCCGCCGGAATCTGCTGCAGTGGACGACCGCCGAACAGGCGCAGGCGCAGGCCCGCTACGGACTGGCGTCGTTCGTGCGCGGCGCGGCGCCGACATCGGCGGTTTGCGTCGTCCTCGCAATCGCCGCCGCCGGCTGGAGCCCCCATCCGCTGGCCGGCGTACTGCTGTTCGGCCTTTGGGCGCTGTCGCCTGTCGCAGCCTGGTGGGCCAGCCGCGTCGCGCCGTCGCGCGAAGGCGAAGCGTCCGCAGTGCTCGACGCCGAGCAGCGCGCCTACCTGCAATTGCTGGCGCGCGACACCTGGAAATTCTTCGAGCGCGCCGTCGGCCCGGAAGACAACCATCTGCCGCCCGACAACCTGCAGTTGGAACCCGAGCCGACGCTGGCGCACCGCACCTCGCCGACCAACGTCGGCATGTACCTGCTGGCCTGCTGCTGTGCACGCGACTTCGGCTGGATCGACGATGCGGCGCTCGCCGCCCGTCTGCGCGCCACGCTCGACAGCGTCGACCTGCTGGAAAAGCACCGCGGCCATCTTTTCAACTGGTACGACACGCGCACGCTCAAGCCGCTGCCGCCGGCCTATGTGTCGAGCGTGGACAGCGGCAACATGGCTGGTCACCTGCTCGCGGTCGCCCAGGCCTGCCGCGTCTTCGCAGCCGATGCGGACGAGTCGGAGCGCGATCTGCTGACCTTGCTGGCCCAGCGCTGTGAGCGCATGTGCCACGCGATGGATTTCCGCGGCCTCTACGACGCCAAGCGCCACCTGTTCCACATCGGCCTGCGGGTCGAGGACGACACGCTGGATGCGAGCTACTACGACCTGCTGGCGTCCGAATCGCGCCTGTTGAGCTTTCTCGCCATCGCCAAGGGCGACGCGCCGCGCCGCCACTGGATGGCGTTGGGCCGTCCGTTCCTGTCGGTCGGCGACAAGCCGGGCCTGAAATCGTGGTCGGGCTCGATGTTCGAGTACCTGATGCCGGCGCTGGTGATGGCGGAGCCGGACGACGGGTTGCTCCAGGTGGCCAACCTGGCGGCGGTGCGCGAGCAGCAGGCGTTTGGCGAGCAGCAGTCGCTGCCATGGGGCGTGTCCGAGTCGGCGTATTTCGCGCAGGACCACTCGCTGGCCTATCAATATTCGCCCTTCGGCGTCCCGCGTCTGGCGCTGCGCCGCACACCGCCGACCGATCGCGTGATCGCGCCCTATGCCAGCGCGATGGCTGCATTGGTCGCGCCGGCCGATGCGGTCGTCAATCTGCAGCGGCTCGAATCGCTCGGCGCGCGCGGCGAGTACGGTTTCTTCGACGCGGTCGACTTCACCGTGTCGCGTCAGCCGAAGGGCGAGCCGCTGAGCGTCGTGCGCAATTTCATGGCGCATCACCAGGGCATGGTGCTGGTGGCGCTGAGCAACGTGTTGCGCGACGGCGTGCCGCAGCGCTGGTTCGGCAGCGCGCCGCTGATCGAGGCGCATGCCTCGCTGCTGCACGAGCGCACGCCGCGCCAGATCATCGGCAGCGCCGATCCGCGCCAGCCGCCCGAACCCAACCGCGCCGAAATGGCGCCGGTGCACCAGCCGCGCCTGGTCGACCCGACCGTTCCCGGCTTCCAGCCCACGCATCTGCTGTCGAACGGCCGCTACACCGTGGCTTTGCGGGCGAGCGGTGCCGGCGTGAGCCGCTGGCGCTCGTTCAACGTGACCCGCTGGCGCGACGATCCGCTGCGCGACGGTTACGGCTCCTTCATATATGTACGAGACGTCGGCAGCGAGGCGCTGACGTCGCTGACTTCCCTGCCGGCGCCAGGCGAAGGCTGGCGGTACCGGACACGTTTCCTGGCCGACCAGGCGCAGTTCGAGGCCAGCGGCGACGGCCTGCAGGCACGCACGACGGTGTTGATCAGTCCGGAGGACGACACCGAACTGCGCACCGTGACGCTGCACAACACCGGCGACCGCACCCGCACGCTGGAGCTCGTGTCGTATTTCGAGCCGGTGCTGTCGAATCCGAAGGCCGACGAGGCACATCCGGCTTTCGCCAACCTGTTCGTGGAAAGCCGCTGGGAGCCGAACTGGCGCGCGCTGCTGCTGTCGCGCAAGCCGCGTCTGCACGGCGATGCGGTCGTTGCAGCCGCGCATTTCGTGGCCGCCGCCGACGCGAACGTGCTGTCGATCGGCTGCATGGCCGACCGGCGCGCCTTCATCGGCCGTAACCGCACGCTGGCTTCGCCCGCGCTGGACGCCCAGCCGCTCGACGCACGCGGCGCGCCGATCAACGGCCTGGACCCGATCGCCTGCCTGCGCGTGGAGTTGCGCATCGAGCCCGGCGCCACCGCGCGCGTGACTTTCGCCACAGCCGCCGACGAGGATGTCGAGGCGTTGATGCCGCGCATCGACCGCTATCTGCAGCCGATGCATGTCGAGCGCGCCATGCGCATGGCTGCGACGCTGGCGCAGGTGCGGCTGCGCGACCTGAGCATCGACCCGGCGAAGAACCTCGCGCTGCAGGATCTGACGACGATCCTTACCTACACGACGCCGCGGATCATGAGCGACCGAGGGCCGATCGACCTGAAGCAGATCTGGCGCTTCGGCATCTCGGGCGACAAGCCGATCGTTCTGGTGCACATCCATTCGCTGTCCGGCATGGGTCTTGTCAACACGTTGTTGCGCGCACAGCCGTGGCTCGGCTTCGGCGGTGTGGCCTGCGACCTGGTGGTGCTCAACAGCGAGCCCAACTCGTACCTCATGCCGCTGCAACGCGAGATCGAGGCACTGCGCGACCGCGTCGGGCAGCAGACCCAGAACAGCTTTCCGCGCAACGACGCCGCCGGTTTCTACCTGCTGCGCGATGTGGAGGTCGCCGCATCGGAAAAGGCGGCGCTGTCGACACTGGCGCGCGCCGTGTTCACCGCCGACGGACGGACGCTCGAAGCGCAGGTCGCCGCCCTGCGCGATGCGGCGGCGCCGACGATCGCGCAGGTCCCGGCGCCCATGACCGCGCCGGTTACCGCGGCGATGGCGACCTTTCCGCCGATCGCACCGACTTCGACGTCGACCGCCCTCGCCTTGCGTACGCCGTCCGCTCCCCTGCCCGACGCACCGCGCGCGCCCGCACCCGTGCCGTCCTCGCGCGGCCATTTCGACGCCGACAGCGGCGAATTCCGCTTCGACGTCGACGCCCGCCACCGCACGCCGAAACCGTGGGTCAACGTGATCGCGAACGCGAATTTCGGCTTCCAGGTGTCCGAAGCCGGTACCGGCTACACCTGGGCCGGCAACAGCCGGATGCACCAGCTGACGCCGTGGTCGAACGATCCGATCCAGGACCCGGCCTTCGAGCACTACCTGCTGCAGGACGTCGACACGCGCGAAATGCTGCCGCTGACGCCCGCCGGGCATGCGGGTGCCGACGCGCGTCATCGGGTGCGCCACGGTCAGGGTTACAGCGTCTTCGAATGCACGTACCGCGGCATGCAGCTCGAAACCACGTTCTTCGCCGACCGCGACGACCGCATGAAGGTCGTCGACGTGCACATCCGCAACCAGGGCACGACGCGCCGTCGGCTGCGGGCGCTGGCGCTGGTCGAATGGCAGATGGGTGCGGCGCGCGGCGAACGCCGGACGGTGCACAGCTGGAAGCCCGACGATCTGCCGGCGGTGTTCGGCCAGCAGCGCGAATCCAGCGGCGGTTTCGGCGGCAGCACGGCCTTCGTCGCGCTGGCGAGCCTGAACGGCCCGGTTCAGTGGACCTGCGAACGCAGCGAATTCTTCGCCTCGCACGGACGCGTCGAAGTACCGGACACCTTGGGCCAACGCGCCGGCAGCGGGCTCGACGCATGCGCCGCCGTTGCGACCGAATTCACGCTCGAAGCCGGACAGAGCGTCCGCTTCAGCTTCCAGCTGGGGCACGGCGTCGATGCCGATGCCGCGCTGGCGCTGGCCCGGCGCTGGCAGCAGCGCGACGTGCGACAGGCGCTGGCCGAGGCGCGCGGCTTCTGGGACGAGTTGCTCGGCCGGCTGGAAGTCCGCACGCCCGATCCGCTGTTCGATGCGATGGTCAACCGCTGGTTGATGTACCAGACGCTGGTCTGCCGGCTGTGGTCGAAGGCCGGCTTCTACCAGGCGGGCGGCGCTTTCGGGTTCCGCGACCAGTTGCAGGATGCGATGGCTTTCGCGCTGACCGATCCGGCGCGGCTGCGCGAGCAGATCCTCGTCAACGCGTCGCGCCAGTTCCCGGCCGGCGACGTGCAGCACTGGTGGCACATGCCCGGCGGCGCCGGCGTGCGCACGCATTTCTCGGACGATCTGCTGTGGCTGCCCTATGCGGCATCGCATTACGTCGAAGTGAGCGGCGACGCGGGCGTGCTGGACGAGCTGGTGGCCTTCATCGACGGGCCCGCCATTCCGCCCGGCGCGGAAGACGCCTACTACGCGCCGGAAATCGGCACGCAGCTGGCGAACGTTTACGAACACGGCGCCCGCGCCATCGACCACAGCCTGGCGACCGGCGCGCACGGCCTGCCGCTCATGGGCACCGGCGACTGGAACGACGGCATGAACCGCGTCGGCCACGAAGGCCGCGGCGAATCCGTGTGGCTGGCCTGGTTCCTTTGCAGCGTGGTCGAGCGCTACGCACCCTTTGCGGTCGCTCGCGGCGAGCATGCGCGCGCCGAAAGCTGGCAAGCCGCGCGCCGCGGCTGGATCGCCGCGCTGCACAGCTCGGGCTGGGACGGCGCCTGGTTCCGCCGCGCGTTCTTCGACAACGGCGCGCCGCTGGGCTCGTCGGTGAACGAGGAATGCCGCATCGATCTGATCGCGCAGGCGTGGTCGGTGCTCTCCGGCGCCTCGGACGACGCGCACACGAAGCAGGCGATGCAGTCGCTCGAAGAACAGTTGCACGACGAGCCGGCCGGTTTGCTGCGGCTGTTGTATCCACCGCTTGCGCACTCCGAGAACAATCCCGGCTACATCCAGGCCTACCCGCCCGGCGTGCGCGAGAACGGCGGCCAGTATTCGCATGCGGCCGTCTGGGCGCTGATGGCGCAGGCGCTGTCGGGCGACAACGAGGCGGCGTGGGAAAGCTTCGAGGGATTGAGCCCGGCGCATCGCGCGGCGCATCCGGTGCGCGGGCCGTTGTACGAGCTGGAGCCGTACGTGATGGCCGGCGACATCTACGGCGCCGCGCCGTATGTCGGACGCGGCGGCTGGAGCTGGTACACCGGCTCGGCGGCCTGGCTGCATCGGGCGTCGGTGGAAACCTTGCTGGGGCTGACGGTGCGCGGCAACCGCCTCTGCCTCACGCCGCGCGTGCCGGCAAGCTGGCCCGGGTTCGAGATGACGCTGCGACTCGAGGGCAGAACGCTGACGTTGCGTTACGGCGAAACCGCGGGAGCCTCGGGTTCGACGCTTCCGGTGCTTCCGGTGCAACGCCTCGCCGTCGGCGAATGGATCGACTGGCGGGCGCTGCCTGACGGTGCGCTGCTGCAGATCGACCGCTGAAGCTCCGGATAACAGGCGGATCGGTCAGTCCCCCAGCAGTTCACCGATCGGCTGCAGATCTTCGACGCGGTCGCAGATCGCCTTGACGACCATCATGATCGGGATGCCCAGCAGCAGTCCCCAGATACCCCACAGCCAGCCCCAGAAGATCACGCCGACGAAGACGGCCACGGGGTTCATGCGGCTGGTCTTGCTGGTGAGCCAGGGCGTGAGCAGGTTGCCGATCAGCGTATGGATGACCAGCGATGTGCCGCCGATGAGCAGCGCCATCTCGATGGAGTTGAACTGCAGGAAGGCCACCAACGCAGACGCGCCCATGACGACGATGGAGCCGACATAGGGGATCAGGTTGGTCACGCCGGCCAAAATGCCCCATACGGCTGCGTTGGCAAGCCCGAGACTCCAGAACGCCAGCCCGGTCGCCAGGCCGACCAGTGCGCTCGTGAAGATCTGCACCAGCAGGTAGCGCTGGATGTTGCCGGTGATGTCGTCCAGCACGTGCACCGTGATCTTCTTTTTCTCCAGGCTGTTGCCGGTGATCTTGACCAGCTTGCGGCGAAAGGTATTACCCGAACATAGCGCGAAGAAGGTGAGGAAAGCGACCAGCGTCAACTGTCCGACTGCGCCGGCCAGGCCCACCGTGCCGCTCCAGAGATAGTCGCGCACGTTGAACGGCGGGCGTTCGATGATCACGCGCGTCGCGCCGCGGCGGCCGCCCTGCATTGGCGCCGCCTGCGTGGCCTGTTCGAGCTGGGCGGCGGCCTGCTGGACGGTGTCGAGTGCGCTGTTGTTATCGCGCGGTCCGCGCACCATCGCCACGCGCAGCTTCTGGGCCGCGACCGGCAGCGAATCGACGAGTTGCGCCGCGCTTCCGGAAAGCGAATAGCCGGTCCAGCCGACGGCGCCGGCGATGCTCAGCAGGATGAGCGCCGCGCCGAGCGCGCGCGGCAGCCTCCAGCGCTCGAGACGGTCGACCAGGGGCGCCAGTGCATAGGTGCCCATCACGCTCAGCATCAGCGGGATGAAGACCGCCGCAGCCCACCGCAACGTGAAGATGCTGGCAAAGACCGCCAGCACCACCAGCGATGCGCTGCGTATGTCGACCGGCATGTGGATCAGCACGCGCTCGCGCTCCTTGCGAAGCTCCTTGCGGGCGGTGTCGAGCTTCTGCGTTTCTTCGGCTTCGGGGCTGGTGACTGGAGCGGAATCTGTGGTCATGGTGTGATGTGTGCCTCGTCGATTTTCAGGATGCCTCGCGCAGCGCCTCGCGCACCGCCGCCAGTTGCCGGCGCGACACGACCAGCGGCTCGTCGATGCCGTCCAGCCGCAGCGCCCAGCCTTCGGCGTCTTCGCCGTCGTCGTATTTCTCCAGCGCGCGGATTGCGGCGCGCGCCACCAGCGCGTTTCGGTGCACGCGCACGAATTGCTTCGGATAGCGCTCCTCGAACTCGTTGAGGGAGCCGTCGAGGATGTGGCTGCGGGTGCGGGTGCGCACGGTGAGATATTTGTATTCGGACTTGAGGTAGAGCACTTCGGCCAGCGGCACCCGCTCGGCCCGGCCGCGCTCCTGGATCAACAGCATTTCCTGCGGCACGTTCGGCCCCGGCACATCCGTCTGCACCGCGCGCCGTTCCTTCAGGTGACGCTCGGCTTTCTGCAGCGCCTGCTGCAGGCGGTCGGCGCGCACCGGCTTGGTCAGGTAATCGACGGCGTCGAGTTCGAAGGCGGTCACCGCATGCGCCGGATGCGCGGTCACGAAGACGATGGCCGGCGTGTCGGCACGACCCTGCAGGCTGCGCGCGAATTCGATGCCGTCCATGCCGGGCATGTGGATGTCGAGCAACACCAGGTCGAACGCGGTGGCGGCCAGCTGCTGCCCGGCCTGAGCGGCATGCGCAGCCTCGCCGGCCACGTCCGCGGCGGGCGACCGGCAGTCGCCCAGCAAGGTCCGCAGCCGCGATCGCGCGAGCGCTTCGTCGTCGACGATGAGTGTCTTCAGGGTCATCGGGTCTCCGTGTCGACCGGCACGGAAATCCGCACCCGGTAGGTCTTTTGTTCGATGCCGGCGCTGAATTGCGCCTGAAGATCGTGCAGCAGGCTCAACCGCTCCCGCACGTTGGCCAGCGCGATACCGTGGCCGCGCGGCAACGGTTCGTTGGCCCAGCGCAGGGGCGGCAGGCTGTTGATCACTTCGATCACCACCATACCGCCGCGGCGTTCGGTGCGGATGCGCAGGTCGGCGCCCTCGGGGCTCGGCTCGACGCCGTGCTTGACGGCGTTCTCGACTAGCGGTTGCAGCAGCAGCGGCGGCAGCCGTGCGGCGTCGGCTGCGCTGTCGATGTCCCAGCGGACGCGCAGCCGGTCGCCGAAACGCACCTGCTCGATGGCCAGGTAGCGTCCGGCCAGCGCGATCTCGTCGGCCAGCGTGACCGATTCGTTCGGATCGGCCAGCGCGCTGCGGAACAGTTCGCTCAGGTCTTCGAGCATGGTTTCGGCCTTGGCCGGCTCCTCGCGCACCAGGGCGATGGCGCTGTTGAGCGTATTGAACAGGAAATGCGGCCGGATGCGGGCCTGGAGCTCTTCCAGCCGCGCGGTCATGGCGGCCGGCGTCTGGCCGCGCGCGCGCAGGTCCATCACGGCCATCAGCACCGCTGCGAACATTGCACCGGCCGCGGCGCTGCCGAGCCAGGGCGCGGTCGCGACGACGCCGGTCAGCTTCAGCAGACCGCAGCCGTAGAGCGCGGCCATCGCGCCCAGCAGGCCGCCGGTCGCGTACTGCGCACCGCGCGAGAGCCGGCCGAGCAGCTTTTTCGTCGCGCAGGCGCAGACCAGCCAGAGCAGCGTCGCCGGCAGCGCGCCGCCGGTGGCCACGGCCGTGAGCGCGAGCCAGTCCGATGGCGTGGCGGTCATGAACATGGCGACGACCGCCAGCACCGCCTCCACCAGCAGCACCGCGCGCAGCACGAAACCGATCCGGCAGGCGTCGAACTGCAGGTTTCCGGACGGCGGCGATCGCGAAGGCGACGGGCGTGCGCCTCCCCGGGGCTGCGGCGCGGGTGGAACGTTCCGTGCTTTTCCCGTGGAACTCGGCGGAGTCGAAGGGGTGACCGATAAAATCGGCGGGCTGCGCATCACTGATACATCGGGTGACAAACCCATTATTGCCCCGACATTCTTCCAGTGCGTTCCTTGCACGCCTTTAGGCCACTCATGACTCAAAACCAACTCGACAAGAAATCCGAAGCCTGGTCGGCCCTGTTCTCCGAACCCATGAGCGATCTGGTGAAGCGCTACACCTCCAGCGTGTTTTTCGACCAGCGCCTCTGGCAGGCCGACATCGAGGGCTCGATGGCCCATGCCGGCATGCTGGCGGCACAGAAAATCATCGGCGCCGACGATCTGGCGTCGATCCAGCGCGGGCTGACGCAGATCCGCGGCGAGATCGAATCCGGCGCGTTCGAGTGGAAGCTCGACCTTGAAGACGTGCACCTGAACATCGAGGCGCGCCTGACGCAGCTGGTCGGCGATGCCGGCAAGCGCCTGCATACCGGGCGTTCCCGCAACGACCAGGTCGCGACCGACGTGCGTCTGTGGCTGCGTGGCGAGATCGACCTGATCGGCGAACTGCTCGTCGACCTGCAGAAGGCGCTGGTCGACATCGCGGAGAAGAACACCGAGGTGATCCTGCCGGGCTTCACGCACCTGCAGGTGGCGCAGCCGGTGAGCTTCGGTCATCACATGCTGGCGTACGTGGAAATGTTCGCGCGCGATGCCGAGCGTCTGCTCGACGTGCGCAAGCGCGTCAACCGCCTGCCGCTGGGCGCCGCCGCGCTGGCCGGCACCAGCTACCCGCTGGACCGCGAGATGGTCGCCAGAACGCTCGGCATGGTCGACGCCGACGGCGCGCC
>JAQGMX010000017.1 GCA_028292145.1 Variovorax sp. | reverse complement strand
CAGTGCGACGCTCGACGTTCTCCAGGCTGCTCCAGACGACATGCTCGACGCCCGAAGCAAGCGCTGCATCGGCCAACTCGACCCCAAGCGCCATCTCCGGACGACCCGGCGGTGGCACGGGCGGCATCGGGGGTGTCATCAAGAAAGCGCCGTACGATCCGCGCATGGCCGCGGCGAGCGCGATTCGATGGCCCGCCTCCAGTGGCGCCACGACGATTTCGGCGCCTTGTCGAGCCAACTCACGCATAGGTGCGCTGTCGGCGTTGCGTGCCAAAGCGCGGACACGGTAGCGACCGCTGGACAGCAAGCTGGTGGCCACGCTGCGGCCCTGTTTGCTGGCGGCGCCGGCGACGGTGATCAAGGGCAAAGAAGATGAAGATGAGTGCATGCAATTCTCCGGACAGGCACGCCACGCGCATGCCGATCACCGCAGTCTGCGCAAGATCGCGGTATTGCTGAAATCGCAATTTCATTGCCCTACCATCCACTGCATGGATACCAAGCGTCTGGATCTCAACCTGTTGGTGACCCTCGAAGCCCTGCTCGAAGAGCAGAACGTCACACGCGCTGCCCGCCGCCTGCATCTGAGTCAGCCGGCCGTGAGTGCACAGCTCGCGAGACTGCGCGACCTGTTCGCCGATCCGTTGCTGATCCCGGCGCAGCGCGGCATGACGCCCACGGCAAAAGCCGATGAACTCCTCGCGCCCCTACGCAGTGCGCTGGAGCAGGTGCGCGCCACGGTGGGCCGGGATGGTGATTTCAATCCTTCAAAAGCCAGTTTGACCGTGTGCATCGCTTGCACCGACTACCTTCAGATTGCGCTCGCGCAACCGTTGGTGCTGGAGCTGCGACGACAGGCTCCAGGGATTCGGGTGGCGTTACGGATCCTGGACATTCCGCATCTGGCCGTGCAGATGGCCCGCGGGGAGGTCGATCTCGCGCTGATGACGCCCGGGGATGCCCCGGCCGGGTTGCACACTCGACGCCTGTTCGAGGAGCGCTATGTGCTGATAGGCCGCAAAAACCACCCCCGCCTGCGCCGCAAGCTCACCGCCACGCAGTTTGCGCAACTCGACCACATCGTGGTGTCCTTGCGTGGCGGCGACTTCTCCACGTCCGCGGACGACACGTTGGCGGCCCTCGGCATCCGTCGCAACGTGGTGCTGTCCGCAGCTTCCTTCCTGTTCGTGCCCGGCATGGTTGCCAGCTCTGATCTTGTGGCGCTGGTACCGCAACGGCTGGTACCGCAACGGCTGGTGGCGAATTGCGCAGATGACCTGCGTGTGGTCGATTGCCCCGTCGCCGTCCAGCGTTTCGAGGTTGGCATGTTGTGGCACGAGCGCAGCAACGGGCACGCCGGACAGCGCTGGGTGCGGGAGATGCTGGAGGCAATGGTCGTCAGTTGGGGTAACGGTTCGTCAGCCATCTAATTGAAGTTAATGGCTGCTCGCCGGCGAACAATCAAGGTCGGCCGTGTCTCCTACAGGCCGAGGCTGTGTGGAAACGCAGATGAGCGTCGCTCTGAGCGAGGTTATGCAAAACGGCGCACGGTCTACGCCATTAAGCTTCTTCGCCTCATAACGGCATTCCTGATCCACAGAGCCTTTTGCGGCGGCGTAGCCACCGTTTTTGAAGTGCTAGGAAGGCCCTCAGGCCTGCACCATCGTCATGGCCTTCATCAACTCGCCAGCACCCAGCAAACGCATGACTCGCTTGAGGTTGTAGGCCAGCACATGGAGGCTCATCTCGGTGCTGACGTGCGGCATCGTTCGGGTCAGGAAGTGGGTCGAGCCCATCCAGTGCTTGAGTGTTCCGAAGACGTGTTCGACCGTCTTTCTTCGCAGCGTCATGGCGTCGAGCTTTCGGTCCAATCGCTGCTGCACCCGGTCCAGAACGTCTTCGTGTTCCCATCGTCGGATGCGACGTTGCTTGCCGGTCGTGCACTGCTGGCGGATAGCGCATTTGGGGCAGGCGCTCGACCAGTAGACAGCCACCGTCCCGGACTTGTCGACCGAATTGCATCTGTAGATGGCCCGCTCGCCAGCAGGGCATCGGTACTCGTTGCGCTCGGCAATGAAGACGAAGTCGGTCTTGTCGAAGCGACCTTCGGCTTTGGCGTTTGAGGTCATCGGCTTAGGCACAAAGGTCGTGATGCCCGCGTCTTCGCACGCCTTGAGTTCGTGGCCGCTGTAGTAGCCGCGGTCAGCAAAGGCCTGCAGTTCAGTCGTGCCCAATTCCTCGCGTGCGGCCACGGCCATCCTGGCCAGTTGCGCGCGGTCATTGCCGATGTTGGTCACCTCGTGCGCCACGATCAGGTGGTGCTTGGCGTCGACTGCTGCCTGCACGTTGTAGCCCACCATGCCCGAGCCCTGCGCCGTCGTTGCCATCGAGCGCGCGTCAGGATCGGTGGTCGACACCTGGCCACTTGGCACGCTCTTCAGTTGTTCCCGCATCTCGTCGAGCTTGCGCATCTGGTCGCGCAGCTTGGCTATCTTCTCCTGCAGCCGTTCGGTCTTCGCTTCGGCCTCGACAGGTTGGGTCCGGTCGGCCGTCTCCAGTAAATCGAGGTAGCGCTGGATGCTCTGCTCCACCTGCTCCTGGCGACGGTCCAATTTGCCCGGCGAGATGTTGCGATCCCGGCTGTTGACCGCCTTGAATTTACTGCCGTCGATGGCGACGATGGCCTGCGAGAAGAGCTTCAACTGCCGGCACATGGCGACGAACCTTTTGCAGACATTGCGGATGCCGGCGCCGTTGTTGCGGCGGAAGTCCGCGATGGTTTTGAAGTCCGGCGCGAGGCGTCCGGTAAGCCACATCAGTTCGACATTACGTTGGGACTCACGCTCCAGCCTGCGGCTTGATTGGATGCGGTTGAGGTAGCCGTAGATGTACAGCTTGAGCAAGACCGCGGGGTGGTAGGCAGGCCGGCCTGTAGAGGCCGGATCGGCACCTGCAAACCCGAGACCCAGCAGGTCGAGCTCTTCGACGAATACATCTACAACCCTGACGGGGTTGTCTTCACCGATGTAGTCGTCCAAGCATTCCGGCAGCATCGTGACCTGCCTTCGGTCCTCGCCTTCGATGAATCTCTTCATGCGCCACCTCGCTCAGTACGGGTGCTCAGATTTTACGGAGACCGAAGGCGTTTTCACACAGCCTCGGCCCAAAGCTGCCCGTCACGCGAATCGCAAAGCGGTCACTCAGGAGTCGGCTGTCACACCCGGTTGAAAGACAGAGCGAGCCGCTTGGACAGAGGGCGAAGCATCTCCAACACTTCTTCAGCAGCAGCGCTGCACAGCTTCTTTAGGAAGAACGCTGAGCGGCACCTTGGTCGAAGCCATGCAAAAAGTGGAAGAGATGAAAGGCACTGCGCGTGGACGTCGGGTCAGCCGCGGCGCAGCCTGCAGCGCTCAAAACAGACAAACCCTGGACCTTCAGCGCTTCTTTGCGGTGCTGCCGTTTCGTGGCAATTCGATCTCGAACGATGTTCCCCCAGGAGAGCTCGCGCACCGCACCTCACCACCGTGGGCGGTCGCGATCTGTTGCACGATGAACAAACCCAGGCCGAGGCTCGTTTGGTTCTCGGCAGGATGGATGTCCTCGCCTCGCTGCAGCGCGTTGAAGAGCGCCGGGATCTCGGCAACAGGGATCTGTGGTCCTGTGTTGAATACTTTCAGCGAAACCGTTTCGTGACTCCCGACGAGCGACAGCAAAATCCGGCCATCGTCTCCATACGAGACAGCGTTATTGACCAAGTTGCCCAAAGCTTCGCGCACGGCAGAAGCGTCGAAGTCCCCTGAGCAGTCGCCCTCGACATCTAGGTTGATTTCCGATTCCGGGTGGGCCGCCTTGAGAAGCTCGACCTCTGAAGCGCAGGCTTGCGCAAGATCGGTCGGCTCACGGTGGATCGTCATGCCGCCCCCCAGTGCGGTGCGGTTGTACTGCAGCAAGGTATCCAGCAACGAAGCCATGCGCCGTCCACTGCGGATCAGAACACCGACCTCCGAAAGGGGTTGAAGCTTGGTCTTCCTGGAGATGAGTTCCGCCGTGAGCAAAATCGCGTTGAGAGGGCCTCGAAGATCGTGGCCCAACACGCCCAGGAACACGTTCCTCAGTTGGTCGGTTTCCTCTGAAAAGAACTCGACCGACTCCGCGATCGCCTGATCAATAGCCTCGTTGAAGCGAACGACATCGGCAACCGTGACCTCATCGGGCTCCTTCTCGGCCCAAAGCCTCAGGACACCTGCTCTGAGAGCGCGGTACTCCGCAACCAGCTGGGCCATTTGAAGTCCGCTTTTTGCACGAAGGCGTCCATGCGTTTGCGCGGCTGAAGCCGGCCCCCCCACAGGAGTGGCCGCTTGTCCAAGAGACTTCGTGTGGGCTTCTTCGCCGGTCTGGCTGTGCTCGAGATCCAGGACTATCGCGTCCAGGATCTTGGGGATGTGGTTGCGAAGGGTTTTCTCGGACTCGTGCGCCAGGGGCGCGAGAGTCTTCGCATAGCGTGCCGCTTCTGCAACGATCGTCTCGGCGTGGGCCTTGATGAAGTCAGCCAATCTCATGTAAGCCTTCGGGTACCACCACGCACATAAAAAAAGACAGGGCGACCCCTGAGTGCGCAGAGTTGCGCGACTTGGATCACCGCCGAATTTTAGGGTTCCCCCTGTTCTAAACGGCACTGTTGTGCCGAAAAGAAAAAGGACCCGCTGGCGGTGGTTGCCGCCGTCCTCTGTTAGCACAGGCGCAGCCCAGCTCTCCTGCCGGCGTCGTTACGCCCTGCGAGCCTGCCGAAGTCATAGAGGCCCTTGCCT
>JAQGMX010000533.1 GCA_028292145.1 Variovorax sp. | reverse complement strand
TGCTCGTCGGAAAGACGAACATGGACCAGTTCGCCTGCGGACTGAACGGCACGCGCTCGCCGTATGGCCCGGTGCCGAACAGCTTCGATCCGCGCTACGTCTCCGGCGGTTCCAGTTCGGGGTCTGCATGGACGGTGGCCGTCGGTGCGGTCGACTTTGCGCTCGGCACGGACACGGCGGGGTCGGGACGCGTTCCGGCCGGTCTGAACAACATCGTCGGACTCAAGCCGACCAAGGGACTCGTCAGCACGCGCGGCGTCCTGCCGGCGGCTCAGAGTGTGGACTGCGTCTCCATATTTGCCCGCACGGTGGATCTGGCTGCGACGGTTTTGGCCGTCGCGATGGGATACGACGCGCTCGATCCTTATTCCCGGCCGTTGAATCCTGCGACCACGCCTTTGCCTTCGAGCCTGCGTGTGGGTATTCCTTCGACGCTCGAATTCTTCGGCGACGCAGCATCGGCCGAAGCCTTCGCCGGTTCGCTCGGCCAGCTGGAAAAGCTCGGCGCGCAGACGGTGCCCATCGACTACACGCCGCTCGCCGAAGCCGCCGATTTGCTCTACGACAGCGCCATGGTGGCCGAACGCTACGCTGCCGTGCGCCCGTTCTTCGATGCGCACGCAGACGAGGTGATCGAGCCTGTCCGCAGCATCCTGGCCCGCGGCAAGACCTACAGCGCGGCCGATCTGGTCGACGCACAGATCCGTCTGCGCGCGTTGGCGCAGCAGGTTGCGCCGATGTGGGACGGCATCGACATCCTCGTCGTGCCGACGGCGCCGACGCATTACACGATCGAGGCGATGCAGGCCGATCCGGTCGTGCTGAACCGTAACCTCGGCGCGTACACGAACTTCGTCAACCTACTGGACTACGCAGCGATTTCAGTGCCGACCTGCCTGCGCAGCGATGGCCTGCCTTTCGGTGTGACGCTGATCGGACCGTGCGGCAGCGACTTCCAGCTGGCCGAGCTGGCCCAACGCATCCATCACACGACGGGTCTCACGCAGGGCGCAACCGGCGTTCCGTTGCCGGCGCCCGGCGCCTTGCCGGTGATCGCTGCGTCGACCGCGATCGAAAAGATCAGGGTCGCGGTCGTCGGCGCTCATCTCTCCGGCATGCCGCTCAACCGCCAGTTGACCGAGCGCGGCGCGGTGCTGCTGCGCGAAACGCTTACGGCGGCGCAATACCGGCTCTACGCGCTGCCCGGCACCGTGCCGCCGAAGCCCGGCATGGTGCGCGTGCCGGCGGCGGAAGGTGTGGCGCTCATCGTCGAAATCTGGGAGATGCCTTCTGCGACCTACGGCTCTTTCGTCGCGCTGATTCCGGCGCCGCTCGGCATCGGCACGCTCATGCTGGCTGACGGCAGCAGCGTACAGGGCTTCGTCTGCGAATCGATCGCGCTCGACGGCGCCGAGGACATCACGCACTACGGCGGCTGGCGCAGCTACATCGCGTCGCGCCGCGCGATGGCCACCTGAGCCCGAATCTGCAATTTTCCTTCTTTCAATTCATCCTACTCAGGAGTCGGTCCATGGTCTCTCAAGACAAGTCCTTCACGGCGCGCACGCCGTCACGTCGTCACATGCTTCAGGCCGGCGCAGCAGGTCTGGCCGCGCTCGCCGCGCCATCGCTCGTGTTTGCGCAATCGGCGCCCAAGCTGCGCATCGGCTACTGGCCGGTGGCCGCCGGACTGCCGTTCTTCGCCGCCATTGAGAAGGGTTACTTCAAGGAAGCCGGCCTCGACGTCGAGCCGCTGAAGTTCGCCGGCGCGCAGCAGGTGATGGAAGCCATGCTCTCGGGCCGTTCCGACGGCAGCGCCAACGGCACCGGCTCTGCCAACCTGGCCATCGGCGAGATCGCGCAGCCGGGTCTCTTCAAGATCTTCTGCACCAATCCTAGCAACGCCAAGTTCGTGCTCGACGAGTTCATCACAGCCAAGGACGGCCCGATCAAGACGATGGCCGACCTGAAGGGAAAGCGGGTTGCCTCCGGCCCCGGCATCCAGAACGTGACGTTGTGCAAGACCATGCTCGAACGCGCGGGCGCGACCGGCGCGACGGTCAGCGAACTTCCGATCGGCCAGCACGTCGCCGCGATCGTCGCCGGGCAGGTCGACGCCTGCTACACGCTGGAGCCGACCGGCACGGTCGGGCGCATGAACGGCACCACGCGCGTGATCGAGGCCGGCGTCGTCGCCAAGTACATCCTCGGAGATCCGATGGCGCCGTGGCACGGCGGCGCGGCCAGCCTGACGACCGAGTTCATCAAGAAGAATCCCGAAGTCGCGAAGAAATTCATCGCGGCGTACACGCGCGGCGTCGAACTGGTCCGCACGCAGCCGGCCGACGCGCGCCAGTACATGAAGGGCTACACCGCCATCGAAGGCGCGCTCACCGCCGAGGTGCCGCTGGCGTCGTACATGCTCTACAACGAGTTCAAGCCGAGCGACATCGCCTACTTCCAGAAGTTCTACGACCTGTTCACCGAAAAGGGCATCTTCGACAAGAAGGTCGTGGTCGACAACCTGCTCTACAAGGCATGACCGTGGCCGACACGCTCGCCACCCCCGCAGCCGTCACAACGGCCGCCTGGACGCCGCCAACTGCCGGCGCAACCGCCGCCGCGCCGAAGCGCCCGCTCTGGGACCGGCTGCTGCCGTTCATCGGCCCGGTCGTGCTGTTCATCCTCTGGGACCTGGTGGTGCGGCTCGGCTACATCAAGCCGATCCTGCTGCCGACGCCGGCCGACACCATCGCGGCGCTCATCACCGGCTTGGCCGGCGGGCCGCTGCTCAACGACTTCGCCGTCACGGTCTGGCGCACCTTGCAGGCCTTCGTGATCGCGGCGGTGGTCGGCGTGCCGCTGGGCGTGTTGCTCGGCAGCAACGAGCGTGTCTATCGCAGCGTCGAGTTCCTGATCGACTTCTTCCGCTCGACGCC
>JAQGMX010000087.1 GCA_028292145.1 Variovorax sp. | reverse complement strand
AGTTCGAGTACGGCGCGCGCGTCGGCTACTGGCGCATCACGCGGATGCTGACGGCAGCCGGCGTGCCGCTCACGCTCAACGCCTGCGCCCGCGCGCTGGAAACCACGCCGTGGGTCGCGACCGATGCGGCGGCGCAGGGCTTCGAGATCTGCTGCCACGGCTGGCGCTGGGAATCGCATGCGGGCATGGACGAGGCCGAGGAGCGCGCGACGATCGCGCGCTGCGTGGAGACGGTCCGTCGCCTGTACGGCCGCGCGCCGGTCGGCTGGCACACCAAATCGTCGGCGTCGGTCAACACGCGGCGCCTGCTGGCCGCGCACGGCGGCTTTCTCTACGACAGCGATGCGTACAACGACGACCTGCCGTACTACACGCCGGTCGCCGGCCGGTCTCATCTGGTGCTGCCGTACGCCTTCGACACCAACGACATGCGCTTCTTCGACAGCTTCACCTACGTCCGCGGCAGCGACTTCGCCGACTACGCGATCGACGCCTTCGACTGCCTGCTGGCCGAATCTCAGACCTCCGAGCAGTCGCCGCGCATGATGTCGATCGGCCTGCACACCCGCATCATCGGACGGCCGGGGCGCATCAACGGGCTCGCCAAACTGCTGGCGTACATCCGCCAGAAAGACGGCGTCTGGTGCGCGACGCGCGAGCAGATCGCGCGACACTGGCTGGCCAACGTGCCGCCGGGAGAAACACGATGACCGATGCTGCGCTGCACCACCTGAGCGCCCGCGAACTCGCGGCCCGCGTCTCGGCAGGCGCGCTGAGCGCGGTCGAAGTCGCGCGCCATTTCATCGAACGCGTCGAGCGGCTGAACCCTGCGCTGAATGCCATCGTGCAGTTCGATGCGCGGTTGGTGCTCGAAGAAGCCGCTTCGGTCGACCGGCGCATCGCCGCCGGCGAATCGCTGCCGATGGCCGGCGTGCCGGTCACCGTCAAGGACAACCTCTGGGTCGAAGGGCGGCGCATTGCCCAGGGCTCGCTGCTGTTCGAGGACTTCATCGCGCCGCGCGACGCC
The DNA here is from genome assembly GCA_028292145.1 of Variovorax sp. Taxonomy (GTDB): domain Bacteria; phylum Pseudomonadota; class Gammaproteobacteria; order Burkholderiales; family Burkholderiaceae_C; genus Variovorax. Next base: position 4,088 of record JAQGMX010000087.1, on the reverse strand, counting down.
TGGGCCGTGGCGCGGCTGCGCGAGCGCGGTGCCTTCGTGCTCGGCATCACCAACTGCTCGGAATTCGCCTGCAAGGGCGTGACGACCAATCTGATCTACGGCGCGACGCGGCATCCGCTGGACCCATTGCTGACGCCCGGCGGATCGTCCGGCGGCGCGGTGTCGGCGCTGGCTTCGGGACTCGGCCTGCTCGCGCTCGGTACCGACGCCGGCGGCTCGACGCGCCGGCCGGCCGCGCATTGCGGGCTGGTCGGCCTCAAGCCGAGCCCCGGGCTTATTCCGCATCCTTGGGGATTCGCGGAACCGAACTTCGGCCTTTCGGTGATCGGCCTGATGGCGCAGGACGTCAACGATTGCGCATGGCTGTACGACCAGTTGATCGCCTACGACGCGAATGATCCGGCCGGCGTGCCGATCGCGGTCGGGCTGGAGGCCGGTCCTGCGATCGATGCCGCACCCGCGCGGGAGCTGCGCATCGCCTGGAGTCCGCGACTCGGCTGCGATCTGGCTGTCGATGACGACGTGCGGGATGCGCTGCAGCGACAGGTCGATGCGCTGCGCGCCGACGGCTGGCGCATCGACGACGCCGACCCCGACTGGCCCGAAGGCACGCGCGAATATCCGCTGATCGTGCTGCAGCAGGCCGGCCTGCATGCGCTTTACGGCGACCGTCTCGCCGATGCGCGCTACCGCATCGATCCGGTGCTGGTGGCGCAGATCGAGGGCGGCGCTTCCGTGACGCCGGCCGACGTCGCGCGTGCGTTGCGGCTCAAGCAGCGCATCGTCGGCAGCCTGGCCGCCTTCTTCGGTGACTACGACCTGCTGCTGTGCCCGACGACGCCCGTCACCGCCTGGCCGATTGACGAACTCGGCCCCGCCGTCATCGGTGGCAAGCCGGCCGGTCCGCGCGGCCATGCGGCCTTCACCCCGTTGTTCAATTACTGCGGCGTGCCGGCTTGCTCGGTGCCTGCCGGCACGGTGCGCGGCCTGCCGGTCGGGCTGCAGATCGTCGGGCCCTGTTTCGAGGACGCGCGGGTGATGGCCTTTGCCGCACAGGTGGAACGCCTGCAGTCGGACGACGCACGCTGAAGGCTGGCACAGAATCGGCCGATGGCCACCCTCGACAAACTTCAGATTCCGATCCCCAACGCCGACGGCAGCTTCAACGCGCTGCAGCCCCAACCGGCAACGCCGCCCGGCCCGACGGCGGCCGAGTTGTCGCTCAAGGAAGCCGAGGCCCGCCACGAGGCGATGACCGAACAGCTCGATGCGCTCAATGAAATCCTCGCCAAGCCGCTGAGCGAAATCCTGGCCGAACGCGACCGGTTCAAGGAAGCGGCTGCAGCCTGGGACGCATTCGGCGCGCAGTGGATGCTTTCCCAGCGTGCGATGAAGCGGGTCGCGCTCGACCTGGGTGCAGCACAGGGCATCGGCGAGGAAGAGATCGTCAGACGCGCGCTGGTGCTGGCCAACGAAGTGTTGAACGGCGAGCATGCCGGCGGCCCGAACGGCGTCGACCTCGGGGGCACCATCGCCGAGGCGCAACTGGCGCACATTGCGCGCCACCGGCCGTTTTTGCGTCGGCAGTTCAGGTAAGGCGGTCGACCATGGCCATGTCGCAGGACGCCACCGCACTCAACGAACTCGCCGACTTTGTCGCGCAACATCCCCGCCTTTTCGTGCTCGGCGGCGCCGGTTGCAGCACCGAGTCCGGCATTCCCGATTACCGCGACGTGGACGGCGAATGGAAACGGCCTTCGCCGGTCACTTTCCAGGCCTTCACCGGCGATGAGTTCACGCGCAAACGCTACTGGGCGCGCAGTCTGGTCGGCTGGCCAACGATGGCGCACGCGCGGCCCGGCGCGGCACACCGTGCGCTGGCCGAACTTGAAAAGCTGGGCCACGTCGAGCTGCTGCTGACGCAGAACGTCGACGGCCTGCATGAAGCGGCCGGCAGCCGCAATACCGTCGACCTGCACGGCCGCATCGACACCGTACGCTGCCTCGGCTGCGAAACGCGCACGCCGCGCGCCGATCTGCAGGTCGAGCTGCGGCAACGCAATCCGCTGTTCGCCGAACTCGAAGCCGGCGTCGCGCCCGACGGCGATGCCGATCTCGAAGGCCGCGACTTCGACAGCTTCGACGTGCCCGACTGCCCGCTTTGCGGCGGCATGCTGAAGCCCGATGTGGTGTTCTTTGGCGAAAGCGTACCGCGCGACCGGGTGGCCGCGGCCAACGAAGCGTTGGACGCTGCAGACGCCATGCTTGTGGTCGGCTCGTCGCTGATGGTGTATTCGGGGTTTCGCTTCGTTCTGGCTGCTGCCAAGGTGGCAAAGCCGGTGGCTGCGGTCAACCTTGGGCGTACCCGCGCCGACGATCTTTTCACGTTGAAAGTTGCGCAACCCGTCGGCGAGACGCTCGCCGGACTGGTTGCGCAACTGAGTCGCTGATCTGGCGACTCGGTAAACGACTCGATAAGCGACTCAGGCCGGGATCGCGTCGATGCCGGCGCGGTCCCAGTGACGGTGCTTCGAGATCGCCGCCACGAAATCGGCAGCGACCTGCAGCGCAGCCGTGTTGTCGCCGAGGTTGGTGACCGGCGTTTTCGCAACCACCAGGCCGGCGGCTGCGGGCTCGTCGCCAAGCTGCAGTGCGCGCAACAATTCGACACCTTCGCCGACGGTGCAGATCGCCTTGCAATGCTTGAAGGCTTCCATCACGTAGTGCACGGCATCGCCGTTCTGCGCCATGGCGGCAACGCCGTCCTTGCCGGCCGGTACCAGCACGGCGTCGAACATGATCGACGGCATCGCAGCGAAGGTCGCATCGACCTCGATCTGCCGCTTGGAGGCGCTGGCAACGGTGCCCAGGCGCGGACCGATGACCTTGCAGGTCGCGCCGGCCGCCTCGAGTGCTTCGCGGATCGGCTTGAGCGAAGCGGAATCGACGCCGTCGGCCACCAGGATGGCAATCTTTCGCGTCTTGATCGAACCGTCGCCGGTGTCCGCCATGCTCAACGCGCGCGATTCTTCAATGGTCGAGTTGATGCGGTGATCGCGGAAGCCGGGCCGGCCGGCAGCTGCACGCGCATCCGGCGCGCTGATGCCGAGCGGTTCCGCGACACGGCGAGCCAGCTTTTCATCGACATGCGCCAGGTTGTCGACCATGCGCTGACGGATCGCCGGCACTTCCAGCTTGGACAGTTCGAAGCGGAAAGCCGCGACGATATGGTCCTTTTCGGCCGAACTCTGGCTGTTGAAGAACAGACGGGCCTGCGTGAAATGGTCATCGAACGAAGCGCTGCGGCGCCGCACCTTGGGAGACTCGATCTCCTCGGGATAGGACTGGAAACCTGCGCTCGCGCCGTCGATGCGGTATTCCGCACCGTTGCCCAGCGTGTTCGGCTCGTAAGCCACCTGCCCGCGTGCGATCGACTGCCGATGCATGCCGTCGCGCTGGAAGTTGTGGAACGGGCAAACCGCCTTGTTGATCGGCAACTCATGGAAGTTCGCGCCGCCGAGACGCGAAATCTGCGTGTCGGTGTACGAGAACAGCCGGCCCTGCAGCAACGGATCGTTGGAGAAATCGATACCCGGCACGACGTGGCCGGGATGGAACGCGACCTGTTCGGTCTCCGCGAAGAAGTTGTCCGGATTGCGATCGAGCACCATCCGGCCGATCTTCTGCACGGGAACCAGTTCCTCTGGGATCAGCTTGGTCGGGTCGAGCAGGTCGAAGCCGAGCGAATGTTCCTTGTCGGCCGGAATCATCTGCACGCCGAGTTCCCATTCGGGAAAGTCGCCGTTTTCGATGGCTTCCCAGAGATCGCGGCGATGGAAGTCGGCATCCTTGCCGGCGATCTTCTGCGCCTCGTCCCAGACCAGACCGTGGATGCCGAGCTTCGGCTTCCAGTGAAACTTGACGAAGTGGGCCTCGCCGCGCGCATTGACGAAGCGGAAGGTATGGACGCCGAAGCCCTCCATCATCCGGTAGCTGCGCGGGATGGCGCGGTCGCTCATGGCCCACATCAGCATGTGGGTCGACTCGGGCATCAGGGAAACGAAGTCCCAGAAGGTGTCGTGCGCGCT
>JAQGMX010000491.1 GCA_028292145.1 Variovorax sp. | reverse complement strand
GTCCGGCGCGCCGGTGTGCCAGTTGGCGAGGTCGCCGGAGGTCGACACCTGGAAGGCGCCCAGCACGCAGATGTCGAGATGGCCGCCGCGCATCATCGCAAACGAGTCGGCATGGTGGAAGTAGGCGCCGCCGGGCAGCAGCGTCACCGGCTGCTTGCCGGCATTGATCAGGTCCTCGTCCTCTTCGCCGGGCGCAGGCGCCGGCCCCATGCCGAGCAGGCCGTTTTCGCTGTGCAGGAAAATCTCGCGGTCGCGCGGCAGGTGGTTGCCCACCATGGTCGGCAGGCCGATGCCAAGGTTCACGTAAGCGCCCTCGGGAATGTCGCGGGCGACGCGGGCGGCCATCTGGTCCCGGGTCAGGCGTTTCATGGAGCCTCCTGTTTGACGATGCGCTGGACGAATATGCCCGGGGTGACGATCGCCTCGGGGTCGAGTTCGCCGAGTTCGACGACCTCGGACACCTGGGCGATTGCGCACTTCGCCGCCATCGCCATGATCGGCCCGAAATTGCGCGCGGTCTTGCGGTAGACGAGATTGCCCCAGCGGTCGCCTTTCAGCGCCTTGATCAGCGCAAAGTCCGCATGGATCGGCGATTCGAGCACATAGTGGCGGCCATCGATGAGCCGGGTCTCCTTGCCTTCTGCCAGCAGCGTGCCGTAGCCGGTGGGCGTGAAAAACCCGCCGATGCCGGCGCCGGCGGCGCGGATGCGTTCTGCCAGGTTGCCCTGCGGCGTCAGCTCCAGCTCGATTTCACCGGCGCGGTACAGCGCATCGAACACATGCGAGTCGGTCTGGCGCGGGAACGAGCAGATGATCTTGCGCACCCGTTTCGCCTTCAGGAGCGCGGCCAGGCCGGTGTCGCCATTGCCGGCGTTGTTGTTGACGATGGTGAGTTCACGCGCGCCCTGCGCAATCAGCGCATCGATCAGTTCGGCCGGCATGCCGGCGTTGCCGAAGCCGCCGATCATCACGGTCGCGCCGTCATGCACGTCGGCGACAGCGTCCTCCAGCGTGGCAGATATTTTGTTGATCACAAGACACTCTTTCTCTGTGGACGGAACACTTGCTGCGCCGATGTTAATTCAACTGCGGATTGCAACGCCAACATATTGACCGGTATTTAACAAAAATCGTGACTATTGGTTAAAGAACGTAAAATCCGAAACTTGCTATTTTGTAACGAATTGCTCCGATTGTTCTGCAAACCTGTTCTGCAACCATTACACCTTTAAGCTTAACGTGCTTAAATGTTCGTTTATCGAACAAATGTCTGCTAATAGAACGAACTCTGAGTTTTTCATACGAGAACAGCAATCGTCAAGGCGATGCCCGCGATAGTGTGCGATCGCCGAACAGTAATGACCAACAATACTCACCAAGGCGAGGACCCCCATGCAAGCATTCCAAGAGCCGATTGTCCTGGACAACCAGTCTTTTCACTCCGATAAGCTATTGACCATCGCGCAGGAAATCGAAGCGATGACTGACCCAAGCTTCATGACATCGCTCGCACGCGGCCTTGCCGTGGTCCGCGCCTTCAGCGACCAGCGCCGCAGCCTCACCATCGCCCAGATCAGCCACAAGACCGGCATCCCGCGCGCCGCAGTCCGGCGCTGCCTGTATACGCTGAAGCGTCTCGGCTACGCCGATTCCGAGGCCAACAACTTCTTCCTGAAGCCCAAGATCCTGTCGCTCGGCTATTCCTACCTGTCCTCCACCCCGCTCACCGTATCCGCCCAGCCCTGCCTGAACGGCATCAGCCGCGCGCTCAACGAGTCCTGCTCGCTCGCGGTCCTCGACAATGACGAGGTCTTATATGTCGCCCGTTCAGCCACCTCCCGCGTGATGTCCATCGCCCTCAACACCGGCAGCCGCCTCCCCGCCTACTGCACGTCCCTTGGCCGCGTGCTGCTGGCGAACCTGTCGGATGAAGCGCTGCAACGCTATTTCGACACCGTGAAGCTGCGCGCCTACACCGAGCGCACCGTCGTCTCCGTCGCCCGGCTGCGCGAGATCCTGAGCGAGGTACGCGTGTCGGGCTATTCGGTCGTCGAAGAAGAACTGGAAGTCGGCCTGCGTTCCATCGCAGTCCCGGTTCGCGGCGCGTCGGGCGTCGTGCATGCCGCGCTGAACATCGGCGCGCAGGCGACGCGCGTGTCGACGCGGCAGATGGAAGAGGAATTCCTGCCATCCCTTTTGCGAGGGGCGCAGGAGTTGTCGGTCCTGCTACCGTAAACGAGGCGGCGGCGTGGTGCCGCGGGACGTGCCGGCGGTGCTGTCGATGCGCGGCGAGGATGCAGGAAGCGATCTGACAGTGGTTGGTCGGCCACTGGCTTCGACGATCGCTGGATGGATGGGGTGGCTAACGCAAGACGATCCTAGTACAAGGAAGTTTCGCGCAGCGACTGCAGGAAGTCGTTGCCCGTGCAGCGACAGTTGCAGTTCCGCGTAGCGACAGCTGCCGTCGCAGTTCCGCGCAGCGACAGTTGACGTTGCCGTGGCTTGGGAAGCGGCCGGTGCGGTTGCGATTGCCGTTGCCTTTGCGGTTGCCGCTGCCGTTGACGTTGCCGTGAATCCCCGTTAGATGGCGACGCGTCGCCAGCGCCTGAAACGGATAAAGAAGCGTCCGCTGTCTGAGCGAAGCGAGTTTCGGACGCTTCCCGTTTCA
>JAQGMX010000512.1 GCA_028292145.1 Variovorax sp. | reverse complement strand
AAGGTCGGCGGGATCCACGCCAACAACACGTACCCCGCGCCGTTCATCTACGAAAACCTGATGATCGAGGCGAACGTCATCCACCAGGCGTTCGAGGCGGGCGTCAAGCGGCTGCTGTTCCTCGGTTCCAGCTGCATCTATCCGCGCATGGCGCCGCAGCCGATGGCCGAAGACGCGTTGCTCACCGGCAAGCTGGAGCCGACCAATGAGCCGTACGCGATCGCCAAGATCGCGGGCATCAAGTTGTGCGAAAGCTACAACCGCCAGCACGGCACCGATTTCCGCAGCGTGATGCCGACCAACCTCTACGGTCCCGGCGACAACTATCACCCCGAGAACAGCCATGTCCTCCCGGCACTGATCCGTCGCTTCCACGAAGCGCACGAGGCCAAGGCGCCCACGGTCGTGATCTGGGGAACCGGTACGCCGAAACGCGAATTCCTGTACGTCGACGACATGGCCGAAGCCTGCGTGCACGTCATGAACCTGCCGCACGACACCTACGCCGCGTCGACGCAGCCGATGAACAGCCACATCAACGTCGGCAGCGGCGAAGATTTGTCTATCCTCGAGCTGGCCCGTCTCGTGAGCGACGTCGTGGGCTACAAGGGCGAAATCCGCTGCGATGCGGACAAGCCCGATGGCGCGCCGCGCAAGCTGCTCGACATTTCGCGGATCCGTGAACTGGGTTGGGCGCCGCAGATGGCGTTGCGCACGGGCATCGAACGTGCCTATCGCGACTTCCTGTCGCATCCGGTCGCTTCGCGCTGACCGGCTGTAGCGAGACGATCGCGCATGGCTGGCTCACCCCCCCTTTCTTCACGCCTCTCCTCCCCACAGTCAGCAACCAACGCACCGATGTCGATTTCCGTGATACCGCCCGGACCGGGCGGTGTGTACGACTTCGCGGTCAAGCTGGCTGACAGGCTGCAGGCGCCCGTCACTGAACTATCCCGTACCACCGACACCTCCGGCTGGTCGGGCGACCTGATGCTGCTGCACTTCAGCGGCTACGGCTTCCAGAAGCGCGGTGTGCCACTCTGGCTCAACAACGAAATCCGCTCGCTGCGGAAGCGCTTTCGCGTCTTCGGCGTGATCTTCCATGAGCTTTACGCTTCCGGCCCGCCCTGGGGTTCGGCCTTCTGGCTGAGCGGCATGCAGCGCCGGATCGCTCACGAGCTGCTACTCCAGGCCGACTTCTGGTTCACCAACCGCGAAGGCGCCGCCGAATGGCTGGGCAAGAACGCGCCGTCGGTGCCCAACGCCACGATGCCGGTGTTCTCGAACGTCGGCGAACCGGCGTCCATCGACGTCGACGGTCGCCATCCGATCCGCGAACGCACGATGGTGGTGTTCGGCAGCAACGCGATGCGGGTGCAGGTCTACGACTGGAACGACGGCGAGATCTTCAAGGTCGCGCAACGCGAAGGGCTTCGCATCCACGACATCGGACCGACGATCCAGGATGCGGCGATGTCTCAGCGCATGGCCCGCGAAGGCGTCGTGGTCCAGGGTCGCCTGCCTGCGGAACAGGTCAGCTCGGCCTTGTTGAAGGCGGAATACGGTGCGCTGGTGTATCCGCCGGACTATGCGGCCAAGAGCGGCATCTTCGCTGCCTATGCCGCACATGGGGTTTGCCCTGTCATGTTGTGGAAAAACGGCACCCCGCGTGACGGATTTGTGCCTGGTGCGAACTACTTAGATGGTTTCGACGCGCTGGCGGGTGGAAAATCTAAACTTAACGCACGATCCATCGGTCGTGCCGCGCGACAGTGGTATGAGCCGCATTCGCTCGATGCCCAAGTTGCCACACTGAAGAAACTGAGTACAGAGACACGCCCATGAACACCACCACCGGTCAAGCGCCGTACGGCCCGCCTTCGCGCTGGCAGCAGCCCGGTGCCGGTGCGTCGGGCAGCGAGAAGAAGTCTGCCAAGGCTGTAAAAGCTGCTGCTGCAAGTGCAGCATCGGTCAAGCCGCGTGTCAGCTGGCCGGGTTATGCGTTCATTCTGGTGTTTCTGGTCGTCGTGTTCGAAGGCGCCATCCGCAAGTGGGTGACACCGGCATCGACGGTGCCGTTGATTCTGCTGCGTGACCTCGCCGCTCTTTCTCTGGTCTTCTACGCATGGAAGTGCGGCAACCTTGGCCGTTTCGGCAAGGTAACCGCCGTGATGACCATCTGGAGTTGCATGGTCATCGCCTGGGCGCTGTTTCAGGTGGTCGCAGGCCAGAATTCGGCCGTGGTGCTGGCCATCGGCCTGCGCTTCTGGCTGCTCTACATCTGGTTCGCCATTGCGGCGGCCGCCACCCTCACCGAGCATGACTACCGCATCGCGATCCGCGTGGCAATCGTGTCGCTGCTCGTCATGGCACCGCTGGCCGTGCTGCAGTACTACTCTCCGCAAGGCGCCACCATCAACCGCCAGTTGGACGGCGACGAGGACCTGGTCTTCGTGGTGGTCGCAGGCGTGGTGCGCACGACCGGCACGTTCAGCTTCACCTCCGGCTATGCGACCTTCGTGACACTGGTGTCGCCACTGGTTTTCGCACTGCTGGGCGCACGCAAGCGCAGTCGCATGAACTGGATCTTCGCGCTGGCAGGCTTCGGCGGTTTCATGATCGCCAGCGTGATCAGCGGATCGCGGACCGCCGTCCTTTCTGCGGGCATGATGCTCGGCGCCTACCTCATCGGTCGTCTGGTGTTCTCCAAGAACCGCGACAAGCCGATGGCGCTCATCGCCGTGCTGATGATGCTGTTGATGGCGTCCGTGATGGTGTTCGTGCTTTCCGACGCGGTCACGGTCACCCAGCAGCGCTTCGAGGATGCTGCCGGCGGGGAAAACTTCTGGATGCGAGTGCTGGCGATCTTCGTCGGCGAGCCGACGGTCTACAAGAACATCACCTGGCTGGGTCACGGCCTTGGCGCGGGCTCCAACCTCGCGA
>JAQGMX010000473.1 GCA_028292145.1 Variovorax sp. | reverse complement strand
ACGCCGCGCTGCTCGATGCGTTGGCACAACTGCTGGCCGGACGCTTTTCCCGCGCACGCAAATCCGCGCTTGCCGCATTGGCGCAGGAAAAGACGCTGGCTGCGCTCGACGTCGTGCTGCCGCAGGCGGCGCAGATCCGGATGCTTTCTCATCTGCTTGCCGCGGAGAGCGCGCAGGCCCTGCAGGACCATGCGGCGCGCGACGCTCATCTGCAGCAAGCGCTCAACGAAAGCGCAGGCAGCAGCGCTCCGGGCCCGGAGACGCGCGAAGGCGTACAGCTGCGGTCGGCCCACTGGGCGCTGGAAGATCAGGACGCTTCCGCGGCGCTGGCTCGTCTCGAGGAGCTGCCGCAGGGCGTGCAGCGGCGTACGCTGGCCTTGCGGCTCCATCTGAAGGCCGCGCGCCAGGATCGCCGCACGCTCGAAGCGCTGCAGACCGCTCGGCTGCTGGCGAAGCACCGCGCCTTTTCCGAAGTCGCTGCGCAAAGCATCATCCGCGGTCTGGCTACCGAACTGCTCAACGGCGCACATGACGCGGCGCAGCTGACCCGGGCATGGGCGGACCTCGAACCTGTCGAGCGCGAAATGCCCGAAGTCGCGATCCACGGTGCTCAGTGTCTGGCGAGCATGAGCGGCGATCTGGCGATCGCACGCAGCTGGTTGCTGCCGGTCTGGGAGCGCATGAATCGCCACGCACGGAGTGACCGACATGACCGCGACCCGGAAGACCTCGGCAGCGCGTTGAGCATTAAACTGGTGCGTGCGCTCGAGGCGGGACTCGAATCCGTCGACGCCGACTGGCTGGCGCGAATCGAAACCGCGCAGCGCAACGATCCGCGCGACCCCAATCTTCAGTATCTGGCCGGAATGGCCTGTATGAAGCGGCAGCTGTGGGGCAAGGCCCAGCAACTGCTGTCGCAGGCCGTCCAGGGTCTTCGGGACCCTTACCTGCAGCGCCGCGCCTGGCTGGCGCTGGCGACACTTGCCGAGCAGAGAGACGACACGATACAGGCCACAAAGGCTTGGCGTTGTGCTGCTCAAGTGGAAATTACGTGACAGTTTTTGGGGCGCAGTGCAACAAGTTGTGATTTTTTTGGCTTGTACACTGCTTTTCATCGGCTAGTCGATATACAACCAGAAACAAATTGAACAATCTACACAGCGTCGGGTAAAGTCCCACCTGTTTCCAAAAGTATTCATTTTGGTGATTTCGGAGTCAGATTTGAAAAGTTTTTCATTACACGCAGTCATGTTCGCAACCGTCGGGTTGCTCGTCCAAGGCTGTGCGCCGCTCGCCCCGGGTTTCAGCTCGGCCAGAAGCGATGCCGCCATCGCCGTCTCGCCGTCCGGTTTCTCGTCGGCGACAGTCGATGCGCCGCCCGCGGGCGCCTTGACGGAAATCACGCCTGCGCTGATCCAGGCCCAGCGTCTCGCCACGCCGGCAACCATCAGCCCGCAGGTGATGGCGCTGGTCGGCGAACCTGAGCCTTATCGCATCGGCCCGGGCGACGTCGTCGGCATCGTCGTGTACGACCATCCCGAAATCGCCTTCAGCGCGACGCCTGCGACCACGGTGGCCGATCCGGCCAGCGTCTCGCCGGCGCCCGGCTTCATCGTGTCGAACACCGGACAGCTGACCTTCCCGTATGCAGGCCCGATCCAGGCTTCCGGCATGACGGTGCAGCAGCTCGAGGACTCGCTGGTGCAACGTCTGGCACGCGTCTTCAAGAATCCGCAGATCAGCGTCCGCGTCACGGCTTTCCGTAGCAAGCGCGCCTACATCGAAGGTGAGGTCAAGCTGCCGGGCCTGTTGGTATTCACCGACATCCCGATGACGCTGGCCGAAGCCTTGAGCCGTTCGGGCGGTCTGGCCACCACCGGCGACCGTTCCTTCGTGACGCTCACGCGTGCCGGCAAGACAATCCCGCTCGACCTGGTCGCACTGACTGACGCTGGCATCGATCCGACCCGCATCCCGTTGAAGAACGGCGACCTGATCATCGCCCGCAGCAGCGCTGAACGAAAAGTGTCGGTGATGGGCGAAGTGATGGTGCAGGGCACGATCCTGATGCGCAACGGACGGTTGAGCCTGAACGAAGCGCTGTCCGAAGTCGGCGGCGTCAACCTGAACCTCGCCAATCCGCGCCAGATCTACGTGATCCGCAACGAACCGACAGGTCAGGCGATCTTCCACCTCGACGCCCGCACACCGACCGCGCTGGCCCTGGCCGACAACTTCCCGCTCAAGGCAAGGGACGTGGTCTACGTCGATGCAGTCCCGCTGGTTCTCTGGAACCGCGTGATCAACCTGGTCCTGCCGTCCGCGGCCACTGCGAACACCTTGCGTGACATCTCGAGGAACTAACGATGACGCGTCCTTCGATCACCTGGCCTGTCGCACATCACGAGTATTGAGCCGATGAATTCCACCTTCAATTCCACCATGGGCCCTGCTGCAGCGGCCCCGCCGCCCAACGAAGAGGTCGAAGGCGACATCGACTTCGGGCATTACCTCGAAGTCCTGTCGGCGCACAGATGGCTGATCGCCATCATCACCCTGGTGGTGCTGGCGCTGGGTACCGCCTACGCGCTGCTCGAACGGCCCGTCTATGAATCGACGGTCGTCGTCCAGGTCGAGGAAATCGCCAACAACAACGGCGCCAAAGGCGGTGTCAACGAGGCCGCCGGTCTCTTCGACATCCGCACGCCGACCACCGCCGAAATCGAGCTGATCCGTTCGCGGATGGTCGTCGCACCGGCTGTCGACGCGACCAAGCTCTACATCACCGCCACGCCGCGCTACATCCCGTACATCGGCGGCTGGATGGCGCGCCGCTCGGAAGGCCTGTCGGACCCAGGGTTCCTGGGCATGGACGGTTATGTTTCGGGCACGGAACGCATCACGGTCACGGAATTCAACGTGCCGGAAGTGCTGGAAGGCACGCAGTTCGTGCTGACCGCCAAGGGCGGCGGCCAGTACACGGTGACCCATCCGAAGCTTGCCGCGACGCTGAACGGCACCGTGGGCACGCCGCTCAAGGCCGAAACGGCCGAAGGTCCGATCGAACTGACGGTGAGCCAGCTCGCCGGCAAGGCCGGTGCCGAATTCGAAATGGTGCGCCAGTCCAAGGCCAAGACCATCAGCGCGGTTCAGGAAAACCTGACGCTGATCGAGCGCGGCAAGCAGTCCGGCATCATCAGCGCCTCGATCCAGGGCACCGATCCGTACCGCATCACCCGCGTCGTCAACGCCGTTGGCGCCCAGTACGTCCGGCAGAACCTCGAGCGCAAGTCCGCCGAGGCGCAGAAGACGCTGTCTTTCCTCGACGTGCAGCTGCCGCAGTTCAAGACGCAGCTCGAAGCATCCGAAGAGGCCTACAGCCGCTTTCGTAACCGCAATGCCACCGTCGCCTTCAACGAAGAAGCCAACCTGGCGTTGAACGAGTCGGTCGACCGCCAGAGCAAGTTGCTCGAAGCGCAGCAGAAACGCCGCGAGCTCGAAGCCCGCTTCACCGCGAACCACCCGACGGTGCAGACGCTGGATGCGCAGATCGCCGCTCTCCAGCGCGACATCGGCGGAATCCAGGGTCGCATCAAGGCGCTGCCGGCTGTCCAGCAGGAAGCCGTCCGTCTGGAACGCGATGTCAAGGTCAACACCGAGCTCTATCAGTCGCTGCTCAACAACGCGCTGCAGCTGCGCCTGGTCAAGGAGGGCAAGGTCGGTAACGTCCGCGTGCTCGACGATGCTTCCGTGCCCGAGATTCCGGTCAAGCCGAACCGCAAGACCATCATCGGTGCATCGCTGGCACTTGGCCTGTTCCTCGGCCTGATCACGGCGTTCATCCGCAATTCGTTTGTCGAGCAGCGCATCCGCGACCCGCATGAAGTCGAAGCCAACGGCGGTCTGCCGGTGTTTTCCACCATTCCGGTGAGCGATGCGCAGGAAACGATCGCCAAGCGCCGCCTGACGGGCGCCACCGGCGTGCGTCTGCTGGCCATCGAACATCCGGACGACCCGGCCGTCGAAAGCCTGCGGAGCCTGCGCACCGCGATGCAGTTCGCCATGCTCGAATCGCCGAACAACCGCGTGTTGATCACCGGTGCCACGCCGGGCGTCGGCAAGAGCTTCGTGACCGCCAACTTCGCTGCGCTGATGGCTGCAGCGGGCAAGCGCACGCTGCTGATCGACGCCGACATGCGCCGCGGCCATGCGCACCAGTACTTCGGTCTGCAGCGCCACGGTGGTCTGTCGGAACTGATCGCCGGCAGCCTGACGGTCCAGCAGACCGTGCATCGCCAGGTCGTCCCGAACCTCGACTTCCTGGCGACCGGTCAACTGCCGCCAAATCCGTCCGAACTGCTCGTATCGGCTTCGTTCACCAGCATGCTCGAATCGCTGTCGGGTCAATACGACCTGGTCGTGATCGACGCGCCGCCGGTGCTCGTGGCGGCTGACGCTGCAACGGTCGCTGCACATGCCGGTACCGTTCTGATGGTGGCCCGTGCCGATCAGTCCACGATGGGCGAGCTCAAGGAGAGCACCCGTCGCCTGTCGCTGGGCGGCAAGGTTGCAACCGGCGTGCTGCTGAATGGCATGAAGCTCGACCGCCGCGCCTACGCGGCGCACAAGTACGGTCGCTATCGCTACACCAAGTACAACTACGAAAGCATCCTGCCGGACGAGCAGTGATTTTGAAAGGCCGCTGAAAAGCGGCTTTTTCAATTAAGGGAAAGACCCAATCAAAAACGGCGGCAGACTCGAAAGTCTGCCGCCGTTTTTGATTGGGGCTTCGTGGAAGCTGTCTGACTATCCGGCGATGCAGGCCTGCAGATCGCGCTCGAAGCGGCCCAGCACGGCATCTCGTGCGAAGACGGTTTCAGCCACTTCACGTGCCTTCCGGCCCAGTTCGCGCCGCAGTTCGGGCTGCGAAGCCAGCGACAGCAGGGCGTCGGCGAAAGCGCGCGCATCTTCGGGCGGGACCACGGCGCCGCAGGTGGCGACGACCTGTCCCAGCTCGGTCTCGGGTCGCGCGCCTGCCAGCACCGGCCGGCCGCTGCTGAGCATGCCGATGAGCTTCGAAGGCATCACCAGATCGGCCGCATCGGCGCGCTGCGGCAGCAGATGGACGTCGGCCATGCCGAGCAGGTCGCCCAGGCGCTCGACCGGCTGCAGGTCGATGAAACGGACGTTGCGCAGATTGGCGCAGCGCGCCATGAGGTCGGCCCGGCCGGAGCCGCCGCCGCAGAAAACGAACGCGATGTGGGGCTCGTCGCGCAGCATGACGGCCATCTCTGCCAGCAGTTCGAGGCCCTGCTTGCCTCCCATGTTGCCGGAGTAGAGCGCCACGACCGCATCGTCGGCGATGCCGAGCTCCGCGCGCATCGGGCTGGGAGCGGTCAACGGACGGACCGCGTCGACGTCGGCCCAGTTGGTGAATGACAGCAGCCGAGACGGCGTGACGCCCTTGCTGGCCGCGCGCTCGAGCATGCGCTGTGAAATGGTGGAGACGCGGTCGAAGCGCCGGAGAAGCGCGCGTTCGATCGAGGTGACGAAGCCGCGCAGCCGCGGGCCTTTCAGCAGCCCGAGCTCGAATGCCGCATCGACTTCATAGTCCTGGATGTGCAGCCAGGCCTTGCTCGAGCGCAAGCCGGCGAACGCCAGCGCGGCTGGCGCGCAGAACAGCGGCGGCTCGGTCATCCAGACGACGTCCGGTTTCCAGCGCCACTGCGCAATCAATGTCGGAATGCTGGCGGCGGCAAAGCTGGCCAGGTGGACGATGCGGCGCAAGCCGCTGA
Source organism: Variovorax sp. (assembly GCA_028292145.1). GTDB lineage: Bacteria > Pseudomonadota > Gammaproteobacteria > Burkholderiales > Burkholderiaceae_C > Variovorax. Next base: position 684 of record JAQGMX010000473.1, on the reverse strand, counting down.
CCTTCTCCGGCACCCACAACGGCGTTCGGAAGATTTCCGCGCCGTTCCAGGTTTCCCGCACGTAGCGATTGCTGCTGTAGCCGTCGCGAACTTTCCATTCCGGATAGTAGGGCGGTGCGGTGATCACGCGGACTTCGTGCCCGCGGGCCGCAAGCCAAGCGACCATTTCTCCCGAGTATTTGCCGATGCCGGTAAGTTCCGGTGCGAAATTAATACCGTAGACCAACAGTTTCATCGACGACGTGCAGGGAAGAAATCGCCCGACGGGTGTCGGAACATCAAGAAGAAGAAGCCCATCAGCAGGCCAAGGAGCGCGTTGGCGCTGAGCTGGCCGATCGCAGGCCAGGTCATGACGCCGAGCAGCAGCGTCAGCCACATGAGCAGCGGATAAGGCGAATTGCGCTTGCGCGCGAGGAACCAGCACTTGAAGAATGCGACGAACAGCACGGCGATCTTCAGCGCGATGAACGCATAGCCCAGAAGTCCACCTTCGAGCAGTATCCGGCCGGCCTCCGATTCAGCCAACCCGAAGTTTTCCGCACCCGGACGCAGCGAAGTCGCGAGGTTGGAGCCCGCGCCAAGGCCGTGACCCAGCCAGGTGATGTTCTTGTAGACCGTCGGCTCGCCGACGAAGATCGCCAGCACTCGCATCCAGAAGTTTTCCCCGCCGGCAGCATCCTCGAA
>JAQGMX010000438.1 GCA_028292145.1 Variovorax sp. | reverse complement strand
GCCGCCTACCTGCGCACCACGGAGGCAATCCGCGCCCGAGCCGCTGCATTGCTGGCGCGCGCGCGCAGTGGCGAATCGCAGTGGTTCGTCATCGGTGACGATGCCAAGATGGACACCGCCGCGCATGCCGTGGCGGACGTGACGCGCGAACGCTATCCGTCGGGCGATATTCCTTTCCACAGCCGCTGGCGTCACTTCGAGGCCGGCGACGTCGATCGGCTCGCCGAACTCGACCGCCTGCTGTCCAAGGACGGCGACGAGGTCACGCCGCGCCAACGCGCCCGGGCGCAGATCGATCTGGCGCTGGTCAGTGTGCTGCTCGACGCCGGCGCCGGCCCCGACTGGCACTACGTCGAATCTGCCAGCGGCCAGCGCTTCACCCGGTCTGAAGGCCTGGGCGTCGCCAGCTTCCATGCTTTCAAGGCCGGCCTGTTTTCGTCGGATCCGGACAATCCGTTGCAGGTCGACGCCGCCGGGCTTCGCGCACTGATCACCGACCGGCTCGCGGAAGCTTTCCAGGTCAGCGAAGCCAATCCGCTGGTCGGTCTGGCAGGTCGCGCGATGCTGCTGCGCCGGCTCGGCGAAGCGCTCTCGGAACAGCCTGAAGCCTTCGGCAGCCCCGGCCGGCCCGGCGGACTTTTCGACGCGCTGGTCGGCCCGGTCGGTCCCGGCATTCCGCCGACGGCGGAAGTCTCCGCGCACGAGTTGCTGTCGCTGGTGCTGACGTCCCTGTCGCGCATCTGGCCGGCTGCGAACGCCGTGGACAGCATCGCGGTCGACGGCAGCGACATGCCCGGCGGCGGCGCGCTGCTCGGCTCCGGCAACCCCGACTTCGCGCTCGGCGACTGCTGGCGCCACAGCGCCGTCTACGGCCCCGGCCTCACGAACGGCTGGATGCCGTTCCACAAGCTGTCGCAGTGGCTGACCTACTCGCTGCTTGAACCGTTCCAGTGGGCAGGCGTGAAGGTGCGCGGCATCGACGCCCTGACCGGCCTGCCCGAATACCGCAACGGCGGGCTGTTCATCGACACCGGCGTGATCGTGCCGCGCGATGCCGCATCGCTCGAGCGCACATGGAAAGTCGGCGATGAATTCATCGTCGAATGGCGTGCGCTGACGGTCGCGCTGCTCGACGAGCTGGCGCCCCGCGTGCGCCGTTCGCTCGGTCTCGACGCCGACGAATTGCCGCTGGCCTGCATCCTCGAAGGCGGCAGCTGGGCTGCAGGGCGCGTCCTGGCACAACGCTTGCGTGACGGAGCACCACCGCTCCGGATCGAGAGCGACGGTACTGTCTTTTAAAGAAAAAATAAATGAGCAACGTTCACGTCATCGACCATCCCCTCGTCCAGCACAAGCTCACGCTGATGCGCCGCAAGGACGCATCCACCAACAGTTTCCGCCGTCTCCTGAACGAGCTCAGCATGTTGATGGCCTACGAAGTCACGCGCGACATGGCGCTGCAGGACATCGAGATCGAAACGCCGCTGGAGACCATGACGTCCAAGGTCATCGACGGCAAGAAGCTCGTGCTGGTGTCGATCCTGCGCGCGGGCAACGGCATCCTCGAAGGCATGCTGACGGTGGTGCCCGGCGCGCGCGTCGGCCATATCGGCCTGTACCGCGACCCGAAGACGCTGACCGCCGTCGAGTACTACTTCAAGATGCCCAGCGACATGCAGGACCGCGACGTGATTGTCGTCGACCCGATGCTGGCGACCGGCAATTCGGCCAGCGCGGCGGTCGAGCGGCTGAAGGAACTGAATCCGAAATCGATCAAGTTCGTCTGCCTGCTGGCCTGCCCGGAAGGCGTGAAGACATTGCAGACCGCGCACCCCGACGTGCCGATCTACACCGCTGCCATCGACCGCGAACTGGACAGCCACGGCTACATATTGCCGGGCCTCGGCGACGCCGGCGACCGGATTTTTGGAACGAAGTGATCGCATTCGCCCTGCCCTTTTCTGACATTTGGAGAACACCTTGACCGTACGCCGCCAGTTGATCGTCCGTTCCATCGCCATCGCAGCGGCGCTCGCCGCGGGTATGCCCGGCCTTGCGTTGGCGCAGGCCAAGCTCAAGGTCGCGGCGGTCTACACCGTGCCGTTCGAGCAGCAATGGGTTGGGCGCATCCACAAGGCGTTGAAAGCGGCGGAGGCGCGCGGCGAGATCGAATACAAGGCCACCGAGAACGTTTCCAACGCCGACTACGAGCGCGTGATGCGCGAATATGCAACCGCCGGCAATCAGCTGATCCTCGGCGAAGTGTTCGGCGTCGAGGCGGCGGCGCGCAAGGTCGCAAAAGATTTTCCGAAGACGGCCTTCCTGATGGGCTCGTCGCTCAAACCGCAGGCACCGAATTTCAGCGTCTTCGACAACTACATCCAGGAACCGGCCTACCTGAGCGGAATGATTGCCGGCGGGATGACCAAGACCCACCGCATCGGCATGGTCGGCGGCTTTCCGATTCCTGAAGTCAACCGGCTGATGAATGCCTTCATGGCCGGCGCCAAGGAAACCAATCCGAAGGTCGAGTTCAGCGTGAGCTTCATCAACAGCTGGTTCGACCCGCCGAAAGCCAAGGAAGCCGCGTTCGCCATGATCGACAAGGGCGCCGACGTGATGTACGCCGAGCGCTTCGGCGTCAGCGATGCGGCCAAGGAAAAGGGCAAGCTGGCGATCGGCAACGTGATCGACACGCAGGCCCAGTATCCCGACACCGTGGTTGCTTCGGCGCTGTGGAACTTCGAGCCGTCTGCCGACCGCGCCATCAAGCTGGTGAAAGAAGGCAAGTTCGCCGCCGAGGACTACGGCCCGTACGCGATGATGAAAAACAAGGGGTCCGAACTCGCGCCGCTCGGTACGTTCGAGAAGAAGGTGCCGGCCGACATCGTCGCCAAGGTCAAGGCAAAGCAGGCCGACATCCTAGCCGGCAAGTTCACCGTCAAGGTCGACGACAGCCAGCCCAAGTCGACCGCCAAGTAATCGCCGGCCGAAGCGGTGACAGAGGTCCTGCGGCTCGAAGGCATCACCAAGCGCTTCGGCGCGCTGGTCGCCAACGACGCCATCTCGCTTCATCTACAGGCCGGCGAAGTGCTGGCGCTGCTCGGCGAGAACGGCGCCGGCAAGTCGACGCTGATGTCGATCCTGTTCGGCCACTACACGGCCGATGCGGGAAACATCGAAGTCTTCGGCCAGCCGCTCGCACCGGGTAATCCGAAAGCCGCGCTGGCCGCCGGCATCGGCATGGTCCACCAGCACTTCACGCTGGCCGACAACCTGAGCGTGCTCGACAACGTGCTGATGGGCACCGAGCCGCTGTGGCAGCCGTTCTCGCGGCGCGGTGCGGCGCGCGCGAAGCTGATGGCGGTGTCGCAGCGCTTCGGCCTCCCAGTGCGGCCAGACGCGAAGGTCGGCAATCTGTCGGTCGGAGAACGGCAGCGTGTCGAAATCCTGAAAGCGCTTTACCGTGGCGCGTGCATCCTGATCCTCGACGAGCCGACTGCCGTGCTCACGCCGCAGGAAAGCGAAGCGCTGTTCGCCACGCTGGCGCAGATGGTGGCTCAGGGGCTGTCGATCGTCTTCATCAGCCATAAACTCGGCGAGGTGCTGCGCGTGTCGCACCGGATTGCCGTGCTGCGCGGCGGCAAGCTGGTGGCCGAAGCGCGCGCAGCCGACACCACGCAGGGCGAACTCGCGCGCTGGATGGTCGGCCATGCGGTCGAGCAGTCCGCGCGGCGGCCGGCGCGCCACGTCGGCGATGCGGTCTGCGTGCTCGATCGCGTCGATACCGCTGGCAGCGGTCACGACCGGCTTCACGACGTCTCGCTGACGCTGCACGCGGGGGAGATCGTCGCCATTGCCGGCGTCTCCGGCAACGGGCAGGTCGCGCTAGCCGAGCTGCTGAGCGGCACGCGTCGAGCCGTCGCGGGCGAAGTGCAGTTGATGGGCCGCGCGTTGCCGCCCTCGCCCGCCAGGCTGGTGCCGCGCGGCGTTGCGCGAATTCCTGAAGACCGGCATGCGGTCGGCGTGATCGGCGACCTGCCGGTGTGGGAGAACGCGGTGTCGGAGCGGTTGCGCAGCGACGCGTTCTCGCGCTGGACGCCGCTGGGCATCCGCTGGATTCGACGCGCCGCAGCGCGCGCGCATGCGCAGCGCGTCGAGAGCGCCTACGACGTGCGCGGCGCCGGCCTCGACGCACCGGCGCGTGCGCTTTCGGGCGGCAACATGCAGAAGCTGATCCTCGGCCGTGCGCTGACGGCGCCCGAGGAAAGCGGCAAACTGAACAAGCGCAAGACGCCGCGCCTGATCGTCGCGCACCAGCCGACCTGGGGCCTCGACATCGGCGCGGTCGCCTATGTGCAGGCGCAGCTGATCGCCGTTCGCGACGCCGGCGCCGCCGTGCTGATGATTTCCGACGACCTCGACGAAGTGCTCGCGCTCGGCGACCGCGTGGCCGTTATGCACGGCGGGCATCTCGGCGATCCGCGTCCGGCGTCGCACTGGACGCGCGAACAGATCGGCCTGGCGATGGCAGGCACATGAGATCCACATGAAATTCGCATGAGACTGGAACGCCGTCACACCGCTTCCCGCGCGGCGCTCGTGCTCGCGCCCATCGGCGCCGTCGCTTTCACCCTCGCGATCAGCGCCCTGCTGGTCCTCTGGGCCGGCGCGCCGGTCGGGCGAACGTATGCGCTGTTGCTGCAAGGCGGCTTCGGCTCGGTGTTCGCGTGGAGCGAGACGCTCACGCGCGCGATCCCGCTCATCCTCACCGGACTTTCCGCGACGGTCGCTTTCAAGGCGCGGCTGTTCAACATCGGCGCCGAGGGCCAGCTGTATGTCGGCGCACTGGCTGCGGTCGCTGTCGGCGGAATGCACGGCGGCACGGGTTTCGAGCTGTCGCCGTGGCTGCTTTTTCCGCTGATGATGCTGGCGGCCGCTGTCGCCGGTGCGCTGCTGCTGCTCGGTCCGGCGCTGATGAAGAACAAACTCGGCGTCGACGAAGTGGTGACGACGCTGCTGATCAACTTCATCGTGCTGCTCGCCGTGTCTGCACTGCTCGACGGGCCGATGAAAGACCCGAGCGCGATGGGCTGGCCGCAGAGCGTGTCGCTGCAGGGCGATCTCGAACTCGGCAAGCTGATCGCGCAGACCCGCGTGCATACCGGGCTGCTGTGGGCGGTGGCGCTGGCCGTCATCGTCTGGGCGCTGTTCCGCTACACGGTGACCGGATTCGACATGCGCGCGGTCGGTGCCAACGCGCGCGCAGCCGCCTTCGCCGGCGTGCCGGTGACGCGAACGGTCGTCGGCGTCGCGCTGCTCTCGGGCGCACTCGCGGGACTGGCGGGCGCCATCGAAGTCGCGGGCCGGACCAGCTACGTCACGCTCGACATATCGCCGGGCTACGGCTACACCGGCATCGTGATCGCGATGCTTGCCGGGCTGCATCCGCTGGGCGTGGTGGCGGCGGGTGTGTTCGTCGCCGGCGTGCTGGTCGGCGCCGACACCATGAGCCGCGCGGTCGGCGTGCCGACGTACATCGCCGACGTGATCGTCGCGGCTTCGCTGATCGCGGTGCTGGTGGCGACGCTGTTGACGCAGTTCAGGGTGCGGATGAAATGAGCGACCTGTTCGACATCCTGGCCAATGCGTCGTTCTGGGTCGCGACGCTGCGCATCGCCACGCCGCTGATTTTCGGCACGCTCGGCGTGCTGCTGTGCGAACGCGCGGGCGTGCTCAATCTCGGCATCGAGGGGATCATGGTCGCGGGCGCATTCGCAGGGTGGCTCGCCGTGTATGCCGGCGCGCCGCTGTGGGTCGGCGTCGGCGTGGCGGCGTTGACGGGTGCCGCATTCGGCCTGCTGCACGCATTTCTCACGGTCGTGCTGGCACTGTCGCAGCACGTCTCCGGGCTCGGCATCACGCTGCTGGCGACGGCGCTCAGCTACTACGGATACAGGGTCAGTTTCCCGAAAGTGAATACGCCGCCAACCGTCACGCCGTTCGCGCCGATGGACTGGTTGCCGATCCCGATCCTCTCCGCACAGACCGCGCTAACGCTTTTCGCGCTGCTGCTGGTGCCGTTGATCGCCTGGGTGCTGTACCGGACGCCTGTCGGCCTGGCGGTGCGCATGGCCGGCGAGAACCCGCAGGCGGCGGAGAGCCAGGGCGTGTCGGTCGGCAAAATCCGCACCGGCGCCATCGTCGCGGGTTCTGCGCTGATGGGCGTGGCTGGATCGTTCCTGACGCTGTCGGCGTTCAACGCCTTCTTCTTCAACATGGTCAACGGCCGCGGCTGGATCTGCGTGGCGCTGGTGGTTTTCGCGTCGTGGCGGCCAGGCAAGGCGCTGCTCGGCGCCTTGCTGTTCGCGTTCTTCGATGCGCTGCAGTTGCGGCTACAGCAGTCCGGCGATGCGGTGCTGCCCTACCAGCTCTACCTGATGCTGCCTTATGTGCTGTCGATCGTGGCACTGGTGCTGGTGGCGCGCAAGGCGAGTTATCCGCAGGCGCTGATGAAGCCTTATCGCAAGGGCGAGCGGTAGCTGCCCTTGCTTCGCTGAGCGGCTTACTTCAACCAGCGGTCCATCGTCTTCTGGAAGTCGCCACCGGCCTGCGACAGGTGCAGCCACTGGTCGACGTAAGACTTGAAGGCCACGTCGTCGCGCGGCAGCATCCAGGCCATTTCGCCGTACTGCAGCGGCTTGTCCGGGTTGATCGCGCAAAGTCCCGGCTTGAGCTTCTGCTGCGTGATCGCCTCGGCCGATTCGGTGACGAACACGTCGGCGCGGTTGGCCAGGATCTCGTCAAAGATCGTGATGTTCTCGCCGTGCAGCGTCATCTTGGCCTGCTTGAAGTTCGCGCGTGCGAAGCGTTCGTTGCTGCCGCCCGGGTTGAATATCACGCGGGTCGTCGGCTTGTCGATATCGGCCACCGTCTGGTACTTGCGAACGTCGGCACAGCGCGCGATGGGTGTCTTGCCGTTGACCATGTACGGCGCGCTGAAGAACGCCTTCTTCTGCCGCTCGGTCGTCACCGAAACGCCGCCGACCACGATGGCGCACTTGCCGGCCGTGAGGTCGGTCATCAGGTTGGCCCAGCTGGTCTTGATCCACTCCGGCTTGGCGCCGAGGCTGGCGCTGAAAGCCGCGATCAGGTCGACGTCGATGCCTTCGTAGGCCATGTCCGCCTTCTGGAAGCTGAACGGCCG
>JAQGMX010000360.1 GCA_028292145.1 Variovorax sp. | reverse complement strand
CCGTATTCCTCGAGCCGCTTCACGGCCCAGGGTGAAAGGATGCGCTGCAGATAGCGGCGCGGAATGCCGTATTCTTTCTCGAGGATCTCGCCGTCCTCGGCCGGATCGAAAAGACCCAGCGGAGATTCGTTCACCGGCGAGCCCTTGATCGAATAGAAGGGCACATGCTCCATGAGCTGCTTGAGCCGTTCGGCGATGGAACTCTTGCCGCCGCCGACCGGGCCGAGCAGGTAAAGAATCTGTTTCTTTTCTTCCAGCCCTTGCGCGGCATGGCGGAAGTACGACACCACCTGTTCGATGGCGTCCTCCATGCCGTAGAACTCCTTGAACGCCGGGTAGAGCTTGATCACCTTGTTGGCGCAGATGCGCGACAGGCGTGTGTCGTTGCGCGTGTCGACGAGCTGCGGATCGCCGATCGCCTTGAGCATGCGTTCGGCTGCGCTGGCGAACGCAAGTGGGTCCCGCTTGCAGAGATCCAGATACTCCTGCAGCGAAATTACCTCTTCTCGCGTGCGGTCATAACGGGCTGCAAAATTGCTGATCACATCCATGGAAATACCTCCATCGAGTCAATGAGGCCGAGGCCCCGAATCTGCGCTAACTCAGCATAAAGCAAAGATCGCACCTGCTGTGCCGGTATGTGATTTCAGAGCAACGACATCTCGTCGAAGTTCCGCTAGCAGGGTTGCGACGATGATGGAGCCGCATGCAACTTTTGTTTTCAGTCCACGCAATTTTTACTTGGAGATGACGCGATGAAGTTCACGAAACTACTGCCTGGAATCGTTCTCGCCGGCAGTCTTGCCGCCTGTGCCACAGGTCCGATGCCCGGAGGAATGCCGGTCGGCACACCGACGGCCACAGCCAACCCAGGCCCTGCCGTTGCCGGCAAAGTGTCCGTGCTGTGGCTCGGGCAGTCGGCTTTCAAAATCACCACGGCGACCGGCAAGGTCATCGTGATCGACCCCTACCTCACAGCCAACCCGAAGACCCCGCCGGCCTACAAGAACCTCGCGGCGCTGGGCAAGGTCGACCTGATCCTCGTCACGCACGCCCACACCGATCACTTCCTCGATGCGCCTGCGCTGTCGAAGCTGAACAACGCGCCGGTTTGGGGCCCTGCAGGCCTGTCGCAGTCGATGCAGACGCTGGGCATCCTGCCGCCGCCGATGGCCAACCGCATGAACAAGGGCGGCAGCATCACGCCTTTCGGTCCGGGCGGCGTACGGATCACGATGACGCGAGCCGAACACAGTTCAGAACTGCTCTGGCGCAATGAAGCGACCGGAAAGGACGAAACCCATGTGGGCGGCGAGCCTGCCGGCTTCATGATCGAGATGGAGAATGGCTTCCGCATCTGGCACATGGGCGATACGGGTGTCTTCGGCGACATGCGCCTGCTCGGCGAGATGTACAAACCCGACCTGCTGCTGATTCCGATCGGCGGCGGGCAGTTCGTGATGAACCCCGCCGACGCGGCGATGGCCACGCGCGACCTGATCAAGCCGCGTATGGCCCTGCCGATGCATTACGGAACGAATCCGCAACTCACCGGAACGCCAGCGCAGTTCACCGAGGCGCTGGGTGCCTCGTCACCGGTCAAGGTACTGGCGATCCAGCCGGGCGAAGCGTTCAGCTTCTAGATCCGGCATCGCCCTGCGGAATTCAGCCGAAGGAATTCAGCTGAAGAATTCCTTGGCCTTGTCGAACCAGCCCTTGTCGGTCGGGCTGTGCTTGTTCCCGCCCTTCTTGAAGGACTCATCGAGCTCCTTGAGCACCTTGCGCTGGTGCTCGGTGAGCTTGACTGGCGTCTCGACGCGCACATGACAGTACAGGTCGCCGGGATAGCTGGCCCGCACGCCCTTGATGCCCTTGCCGCGCAGCCGGAACTGCTTGCCGCTCTGGGTGCCTTCGGGAATGTCGATGGCCGCCGCGCCCTTGAGCGTCGGCACGTCGATCTCGCCGCCGAGCGCGGCCGTCGTCATGCTGACCGGCACCACGCAGTGCAGATCGTCGCCGTCGCGCTCGAAGAGTTCGTGCTTCTTCAGGCGGATCTCGATGTAGAGATCGCCCGGTGGGCCGCCGTTGGTGCCGGGTTCGCCGTTGCCGGTGCTGCGGATGCGCATGCCGTCGTCGATGCCGGCCGGAATCTTGACTTCCAACGTCTTGTTGTTCTTGATCTTTCCCTGGCCGTTGCAGGTGGTGCACGGCTCGGGAATGATCTTGCCGGTGCCGTGGCACTGGGGGCAGGTCTGCTGCACGCTGAAAAAGCCCTGACGCATCTGCACCGCGCCCTGGCCGTGGCAGGTGGTGCAGGTGATCGGCTTGGTGCCGGGTTTGGCGCCGGTGCCGCTGCAGGTGCTGCAATCGTCCCAGCTCGGGATGCGGATCTGGGCGTCCTTTCCTTCGGCTGCTTCCTCGAGCGTGACTTCCATCGCGTAGCTCAGGTCGCTGCCGCGGAAAACCTGGCGACCGCTGGCCTGCCGACCGCCGCGCGCACCGCCGAAAACATCGCCGAAGATGTCGCCGAAGGCCTCCGCGAAGCCTCCGCCGGCAAAGCCTTCCGCCCCCGGACCACCGCGCATGTTCGGGTCCACGCCTGCGTGCCCGTATTGGTCGTAGGCGCCGCGCTTCTGCGCATCCGAAAGCATCTCGTAGGCTTCCTTCACCTCCTTGAACTTCGCCTCGGATTCCTTCGCGGAATCGCCGGTGTTGCGGTCGGGGTGATGCTTCATCGCAAGTTTGCGATAAGCCTTCTTGATCTCTTCCTCGCTCGCGTTCTTTGGAACGCCGAGGGTTTCGTAATAGTCGCGTTTGGTGGCCATGGTCGGTCGTCGGATAAGGCGTCAGTTGAGGAGTGACGTTAAACAGAAAAGGCTGGACCACCTCTGCAGGTGGTCCAGCCTCGGAGCAGGGCAGAAGATCAGCCCTTCTTGACTTCCTTGACTTCGGCGTCGACCACGTTGTCGTCGGCCGGAGCGCTCGAAGAACCGGCGCTCGGGCCGGACTGACCGCCTGCACCCGGACCACCTGCGGCACCCGCTGCACCGGCCGCGGCCTGCGACTCGGCGTACATCTTCTCGCCCAGCTTCTGGCTTGCGGTCATCAGCGTGTTGGTCTTCTCTTCGATCGCCGACTTGTCTTCGGTCTTGAGCGCCTCTTCGACGTCCTTGATCGCGGCTTCGATCTTTTCCTTCTCGCCGGCATCCAGGCTTTCGCCGTGCTCGACCATCGACTTCTTCACGCTGTGAACCATCGCTTCGCCCTGGTTGCGGGCCTGGACGATTTCCAGCTTCTTCTTGTCGTCGGCCGCGTTCAGCTCGGCGTCCTTCACCATCTTCTGGATCTCTTCCTCGCTGAGGCCCGAGTTCGCCTTGATGGTGATCTTGTTTTCCTTGCCAGTGCCCTTGTCCTTGGCACCGACGTGCAGGATGCCGTTGGCGTCGATGTCGAAGCTCACCTCGATCTGCGGCGTGCCGCGCGATGCCGGCGGGATGCCTTCGAGGTTGAACTCGCCGAGTCCCTTGTTGCCCGAGGCGATCTCGCGCTCGCCCTGGAACACCTTGATCGTCACGGCCGGCTGGTTGTCCTCGGCGGTCGAGAAGGTCTGCGCGAACTTCGTCGGGATGGTCGTGTTCTTCACGATCATCTTGGTCATCACGCCACCCATCGTCTCGATGCCGAGCGACAGCGGGGTCACGTCGAGCAGCAGCACGTCCTTGCGGTCGCCGGAAAGAACCTGGCCCTGGATCGCAGCGCCGACGGCGACGGCTTCATCGGGGTTCACGTCCTTGCGTGGTTCCTTGCCGAAGAATTCCTTCACCTTTTCCTGCACCTTGGGCATGCGGGTCATGCCGCCGACCAGGATCACGTCGTTGATGTCCGAAACGCTGACGCCGGCATCCTTGATGGCGGTGCGGCAAGGCGCGATCGTGCGTTCGATCAGCTCGTCGACCAGGCTTTCGAGCTTCGAGCGCGAGAGCTTGATGTTCAGGTGCTTCGGACCGCTGGCATCGGCCGTGATGTACGGCAGGTTGATGTCGGTCTGGGCGCCGTTCGACAGTTCGATCTTGGCCTTTTCGGCGGCTTCCTTCAGGCGCTGGAGCGCGAGCACGTCCTTGCCGAGATCGACGCCTTGCTCTTTCTTGAACTCGGAAATGATGTAGTCGATGATGCGCTGGTCGAAGTCTTCGCCGCCCAGGAACGTATCGCCGTTGGTCGACAGCACTTCGAACTGCTTTTCGCCGTCCACGTCCGCGATTTCGATGATCGAGACGTCGAAGGTGCCACCGCCGAGGTCGTACACGGCGATCTTGCGATCGGCCTTGTCGTGCTTGTCCAGGCCGAAGGCCAGAGCGGCAGCGGTCGGCTCGTTGATGATGCGCTTGACGTCGAGGCCGGCGATACGACCTGCATCCTTGGTGGCCTGACGCTGGCTGTCGTTGAAATACGCAGGCACGGTGATGACCGCTTCGGTCACCGGCTCGCCGAGATAGTCTTCGGCGGTCTTCTTCATCTTGCGCAGGATTTCGGCGCTGACCTGTTGCGGCGCGAGCTTCTTGCCGCGCACTTCCACCCACGCGTCGCCGTTGTCGGCCTTCGTGATGGCGTAGGGCATCAGGTCGATGTCCTTCTGCACTTCTTTTTCTTCGAACTTGCGTCCGATCAGGCGCTTCACGGCGTAGATCGTGTTCTTCGGGTTCGTGACCGCCTGGCGCTTGGCCGAGGCACCGACCAGGACTTCACCGTCTTCCTGGTAGGCCACGATCGAAGGCGTAGTGCGCGCGCCTTCCGAGTTCTCGATCACGCGGGTCGTGTTGCCCTCCATGACGGAGACGCAAGAGTTGGTCGTGCCAAGGTCGATGCCGATGATTCTGCCCATGATTTTCTAGCTCCTGAATACGAAAGTTTTGTTGTTTGAAACTTGTGGATAACCCGGCGCGATTCAAGGTATGAATCGGGGATTTCCTGTGAATTTCTTGTGTGCTGTTTTTTTCCGGCGACCGGATCAGTTGGGTGAGCTGACCGTCACCAGGGCAGGGCGCAGCACACGGTCGGCGATGGTGTAGCCTTTCTGCAGCACGGAAACGACCGTGTTGGCGTCCTGACCCGGCGTCGGCACGACCGAGATGGCCTGATGCTGGTGCGGGTCGAACTTGCTGCCGGCGGCCGGTGCGATCTCGATGACCTTGTTGCGCTCCAGCGCGCTCTTCAGCTGCCGCAACGTCGCTTCGGCGCCTTCGCGGATCTGGTCGGGCGTCGCATCCTTGATGGCGAGTCCCGCTTCGAGGCTGTCCGTCACCGGCAGCAGGCTTTCGGCAAAGGCCTCGACGGCAAACTTGCGGGCCTTGGTGATGTCCTCATCGGCGCGGCGACGGGCGTTTTGCACATCGGCCTGGGCGCGCACATATTGATCCGCCAATTCGGCGTTCTTGGCCTGCAGCGCGACGAGCTCGCTCTGTGCTGCGGCCAGGTCGGCCTGCGCATCGGCCTCGTTGGCAGCCTGCGCGGCTTCGAGTTCTTCGGGACTCGGATCACCGTGAAGCGAGTTCAGGTCGTTGGCGGAAGATGCTGGATGGATTGGTGCTGACATGTTCTATGGCGAGTAAATCGGACAAGAAGTGACGATTGCTAGCCAATTGGGGATGTCTGCCGGTGTTTCAAGAAGAAAAGTGGGCCTGTTTGGCAGACCTTGGGTCGACAAGGGGCTTTCAGGGCGCGGAGACGTTCGCAGTTGCGGGTTTCTGCGGTTTTTCCACCGTTCGCAGGCCGGTCAGAACGCGCGTCATGCCAAGCTCAAGCCCTTCCCATGACTGGATCGGGACGGAGATGTTGCGCGTCGGCATGCCGTCGGGACGCAGCTGGATCAGGCCGTCATCGGTGTGAACCACGAGATTTCTCACGTCGGCGCCCCGAATGCTCCACTTGACGTCGTCTTCCTTGAAGGCCAGCCGCCGTCCACCGGTGCCGATGACCTTGTCTTGGTAGAGATTCAGTATTTCGCAACCCATGGCTCTCAGCTGAGCATCGCTGAGCGTCCGTTTGCCCGTCATCGGCGCAACCGCCGGTTGTTGCTTTTGCCCGACCTGCACGTTCGTTGCCGTTGCAATGTTCGCTTGCGTCTGCGTCTGCGTCTGCGTTTGCGGCCGCGTGAATGTGGTGGTCTGCGTTTGCGACGTCTTTGTCGACGTCGTCTTCGCATCGAACGTCGATTGATCCCGAATTCTTGCGGGGCCGTGACTGGAAATCGGTGTCGTCATGACTGTTCCTGGGAAAAAGTCTTCAGACTAATTTCAGTCGTCCCGGAGATTCGGTCGGAAAGGTCCGAAATGCAGAAAAGGCCTGCAGCCCCTGGACAAGCCGGAGGTTGCAGGCCTTTCGAGCAGCAGGAAGCCGGATCAGTGCGCGTCGAGCAGCTCGACGTCGAACTTCAGCGTCGCATTCGGCGGGATCACGCCGCCGGCACCGCGTGCGCCGTAGCCGAGCGATGCCGGGATGACCAGGGTGCGCTGTCCGCCGATCTTCATGCCGGCGACGCCTTCGTCCCAGCCCTTGATGACCTGACCTGCGCCGAGCGAGAAAGCGAACGGGTCGTTGCGATCGCGGCTGGAGTCGAACTTGGCGCCTTGCACGCCGTCGTTGTAGAGCCAGCCGGTGTAGTGCACGTGCACGTGCTGGCCAGCTTTGGCTTCGGCGCCGTCGCCGACGACGGTGTCTTCATATTGCAGGCCGGAAGGGGTGGTTGGCATGTGCGCTCCTTGGTCTAGGTAAAAAGCTGTCGGTGAATCGAAGGCGGCGAGTTTAACGACGCCTGAAATGGCCGTGCCGCTGTACGGATGTCAAAGGGGTACGGTGACGTGGACGTCGCGGACCGTCTTGTCCGCCGAAGCCGGATCTTCCGTGGTCTGTGCCGCAATGCCCGCCTTCTTGGCCTGGCTACCGTGCCATTTGGCCGCGAAAGCCTGCAGATCGGACAGTCGCTTGAGAAGGTCCTGGCCGCTCATCGTCAGGCAATAACCATCGCTGCCGTGGCTCACGACGCCAGCTTCGCGAAGCTCCTTGATCCGGGTGTTGAGCGTGTTGGGCGTGATGTTGCCAACGCTGTCCTGAAGCAGCCGAAAGGTCTGCGCATGCCCGTCGCGAAGCGCCCACAGCACGCGCAGCGCATAGCGCGCTTCCAGCAACGCGAGCAACTGGTTGATGGCAGCGTTTTCCTTGGCGCTCATGGGATGTTCATCGAGCCGCGTATTCGGCCATCGGCTCGCCCAGCCGTACCGCCCGCGCGGGCGCCCAGTCTTTCGCAAAGCACAAGGCCGGCGCGGGAAAGAGCATCACCACCGTCGATCCGAGCAGGAATCGGCCCATCTCTTCGCCTTTTTTCAGTGAGATATTTTGGTCGTCGTAGCGCCATTCACGCACGCCGCCGCGGCGTTGCGGCGTGATGACGCCTTGCCAGACCGTCGCCATGCTGCCGACGATGGTTGCGCCGACCAGCACCAGCACGAACGGTCCGCGAGCCGTGTCGAACTCGCACACCACACGCTCATTGCGCGCGAAGAGGCCCGGTACGCCGCGCGCAGTCGTCGGATTGACCGAAAACAGGTCCCCCGGTACATAGATCATCCGGCGAAGACGTCCGTCGCACGGCATGTGGATGCGGTGGTAATCCTTCGGGCTCAGGTAGATCGTGGCAAAACTGCCGTGCGCGAAATGCGCTGCCAGCGTGGCGTCGCCTCCGACCAGCGCCGTGGTGCTGTAGCTGTGACCCTTGGCCTGGAAGATCTGGTCGCCGTCGATGGTTCCGAACTGGCTGACCGCGCCATCCACTGGGCAGATCAGCGCGGCGGATGAAATCGGCCGCGCGCCGGGCTTCAGCGCGCGCGTGAAGAATTCGTTGAAGCTGGCATAGCGGGAGATGTCGCTTTCCAGCGCCTCTCCCATGTCGACGCCGTATTTGGCGACGAAACGACGAATGATCCAGGTCGTCACGGCGCCGCGCTCTTTTCCGGCCACCCAGCCGGCGAAAGAGGTCAGCGCCTGCTTAGGGATCACATATTGGGGAAGGACGGGAAGGCGATCGGACACGGGATGATGATGGCAGAAGCGGTGGGAGCGGGCATTCTAGGAAGGAGCCGCACGAATGTGTCAGGGAGCAAGCCGTTCGCGAATCCAGGGCGCCGAACCCGCATCGGCTTCTCCGGCGCCTGCAAGACGGTAGCGCAACCTGTCGTGCAGGCGGCTTTTCCGACCTTGCCAGAACTCCCAGCGCTCGGGAACCAGCCGGTAGCCGCCCCATTGCGGCGGCCTCGGCGGCGACAGCAGATAGCGCGCGGCCACCATCGCCGCGTTTTTGACCAGCACATCGCGGCCCGAGATCACTTCGCTTTGCGGGCTGGCCCAGGCGCCGATGCGCGAATCCAGCGG
>JAQGMX010000358.1 GCA_028292145.1 Variovorax sp. | reverse complement strand
CCGGTCGGGATTGACAAAGGGGTCGACATCGCGGGCCTGTGACCGGACAATCCGCCGGTCCGCAAATTGCTTGCGTTCAGCCCCAGAGTAGAAGCGTTCAGCCCGGCGACCCACGCGCCGCGGTCGGAAATTGCTCTTTCATGTTTGTGTTCGTTCACGCAACCGAAGGAGTCGACGCATGCTCGTCACCCAACAGCCCGTTTTCCGCAAGTTCTGGCATGCCGTCATGCCGATTTCGTCCCTTGTCGACGGCCCGAAGCCATTCCGGCTGTTGGGCGAAGACATCGTCGTGTTCCTCGACGCCGACGGCCAGCCCGCCGCGCTGCGCGACCGCTGCTGCCACCGCACCGCCAAGCTGTCGAAAGGCTGGTGCGTCGACACCGAAGGCAAGACCTGCGCTCAGGGCGCGATCCAGTGCGGCTACCACGGCTGGACCTACGACCGCAGCGGCCAGGTGATCCGCATCCCGCAGTACGAGGCCGACCGCAAGATCTCGCCCGAGTACAAGACCACGGCCTACCACTGCACCGCGCGCTACGGCTACGCCTGGGTCGCGCTCGAAGACCCGATCGCGGACATTCCGGCAGTGCCCGAATTCGACAATCCGGACTACCGAACGATCTTCCAGTTCTACGAAGAGTGGCAGACCAGCCCGATGCGCGCGCTGGAAAACTCCTTCGACAACTCGCATTTCAGCTTCGTTCACCGTGCCACGTTCGGCGTCGCCGACAAGCCGAAGCCGAGCAAGTACGAGTTCGTCGAGCGCGACGACGGGTTCTATGCAGAAACGGTCATCGACGCGGCGAATCCGGTCAAGTTCCAGAAGATCAGCGGCGTGACCGACCCGATCACCACGCGCCACATGCGCAACGCCTATTTCCTGCCGTTCTCGCGCCGGCTCGACATCGAATACCCGTCGGGCGTGCGCCACATCATCATCAACTGCTTCACGCCCATCGACGACGGCCGCATGCAGCTCTGCCAGTGGCTGTTCCGCAATGACACCGAGGCCGACTGCCCGGCGCAGATGCTGATCGACTTCGACGATGCGGTCACGCGCGAAGACAAGGACATCCTCGAATCCACCGACCCAGACGCGCTGGTCGACACGCGACGGCGCGGCGTCGAGTACTCGATGGAGTCCGACAAGCCCGGCATCATGATCCGCCGGCACATGATGCAGCTGCTCGCGCGTCACGGCGAGAGCGAGGTCTACCGCGGCATGCGCACGGTGCCGATCGCCGTTGCTGTTGCTGCCGAAGACGCGCCGGCCCAACCCGCGATGGCTACCGCCTGAGCACTTCCCGCACCTGCCCGTCGCCGATGAACGCATCGCCGATGAGCATGCGGAACGCGGTGCCGGACCTGAATTTCGGCAGCGCGAGCGTCGGCGACAGGAATTGCGCCTCCAGCGTCTGCGCCGTGCCACGGTAGAAGGACTTGCCTTCGGGCACCAACCAGCGCGCCGAGAAGCCTTCGTTGCCGACCACGAACGCGCACTGATGCTCGCCCTCGGCGATCGGCAGGTCTTCTGCGGGAATCGACGCCGGACGCAAGGTGAATTCGACGATCAGGTCGGCTGCGAAGGCGCCGGTGGCGGTCGGTGCCACGGGCGGCGCCGGAGTCGCGGGTTCCGTCGAGCGGGCCGCCTTGGCGGCTTGCCTTGCAACGCGGACCTTGCCGAAAAGCCAGGCCACGACATTGCCGATCACCGGAATCCAAAGCAGCAGCATCAGCGTGCCGATGTCGCGCAATGTCGACGGCGGCGGAACGAAATACCTGATGACCGCGCCGCCCACCGCGATGAAGAGCAGCACGATGACGATGAGTTTGCGGCGGGACTGGCGAGTGGTCATGAAGCCACTTTAACCACCCGCCCGCCGACCCTCGAATCAGCTCACTCGCCCTGCGAGCCGCGATGCGCCCAGCCGGTCGTGTGTTTCTCGACCACGCTGAAGAGCTCATACATCAGCATCGCCATCGCGCCGACGGTCATCAGCCCGGCGAAGGCCAGGCCCATCTGCATGGCCGAGCCAGCGGATATCAGCAGGTAGCCGATGCCCTCGTTCGCCGCCGTCATCTCCGACACCGTCGTGCCGACGAAGGCCAGCGTGATCGCGACCTTGAGCGACGCGAAGAAGTAGGGCATCGAGCGCGGCAGGCCGATCTTCATCAACACGTCCCAGCGCTTGGCGCCCAGCACGCGCAGCACGTCTTCCAGCTCAGGCTCCAGCGTCGCCAGGCCGGTCGCGATGTTGACCATGATCGGGAAGAAGCTGATCAGGAACGCCGTGAGGATCGCCGGCCCCGCGCCGATGCCGAACCACACCACCAGAATCGGCACGAATGCCGCCTTGGGCAGCGCGTTGAAAGCGGTCATCAGCGGATACATCGCCGCGTAGGCCAGCCGCGAACTGCCGACGACGAAGCCCAGCAAAACGCCCACCACGATCGCCAGCCCGAAGCCCGCCATCGTCACCCAGAAAGTGCGCCAGGCATGGCCCGCGATGATGGTCTTGAACTCCCAGAACTGCGTCCAGATGCGCATGGGGCTCGGGAAGATGAACTCCGAAATGCCGAAGCCGTCGCAGATGATCTGCCACAGCACCAGCACCGCGACCAGCAACACCCACGGCGACCAGCGCTCGATCTGCTTGCTGTTCCTCATGCGGCCGCTCCTGCAGCAGCCGTCTGCGCGGCGCTGATGCCGGTGTTCCGGATGGCGCCGATGTGGCCGCGCAGCTCCAGCACGATGTCGGTGAACTCCTTGGTGTAGGTGAGCTCGAGTTCGCGCGGACGCGGCAGTTCGATCTCGCGCTTGACCACGAAGCGGCCCGGCGACTTGCTCATCACGTAGACCGTGTCGGCAAGGAATACGCTCTCGCGCAGGTCGTGCGTGACCAGGATCACGTTGAACTGCTGCTCGGTCCAGAGGTCACGCAGGATGCACCAGAGCTCCTCGCGCGTGAACGCATCGAGCGCGCCGAACGGCTCGTCGAGCAGCAGCATTTTCGGTTCGTGGATCAGCGCGCGGCAGATGCTCGCGCGCTGTTGCATGCCGCCCGAGAGCTGCCACGGGAACTTGTCTTCGTAACCTGCCAGGCCGACCTTCTGCAGCAGCTTGCGCGCGCGCTCGACATATTCCTTGCGTTTCGCCTTGAAGCTCGAACGGTAGGGCTCGACGATTTCGAGCGGGAGCAGCACGTTGTCGACCGTGGTGCGCCATGGCAGCAGCGACGGTGCCTGGAACGCCATGCCCGATATCTTCAGCGGCCCGGTCACCGGCTGGCCGTCGATGCGGATCTTGCCCATCGACGGCATCTTCAGCCCGGTCGTGAGCTTCATGAAGGTCGACTTGCCGCAGCCCGACGGCCCGACGATGGCGATGAATTCGCCACGCTTGACTTTCAGGTCGATGGCTTCGACGGCGAAGTGGTTCTCGCGCAGCAACTGCTCGTTGTAGGCGAGCCAGACATCCTGGAAGTCGACGAAGTTCGTCGCGTCGGCGGGCGCGGCCGCGATGCTCGGTGCGCCGGCCATCACTTTTTCAGAATTGCGAGTTCAGCGGCCGGCGGCAACATGGCTGCTGTCCAGACCGCGTCGGGGCTCACGCGCGTCTTGGTCGCGAAGGCGTCGGAAACCTGCGAAGCCATCAACGACAGCCGGCCGGCATTGACCGTGCCGAAGCCTTCGGCACGCGCGTCGGCGCTGTTGACGACCGTGTCGATCGCGAGCTGCAGGCGGCGCGTTTCGAGCTTCGAATCGACAATGCCGTCGCGCGCCTTGACCGATTCGATGGCCACCGCCGGACTGGCGATCACTTCTTTCGCGCCCTTGGTGAAAGCCGAGAGGAACGCTTTCACCGCCGCCGGGTTCTCCTTGATCGTCTTTGGCGACGCGATGATCACGTTGCCGTAGAGCTTCACGCCGTAGTCGGGGTACGGGAGCACCACCACGTCTTCTGCCTTGGCGCCGCGGGCTTCCAGATTCAGCAGCGAGGTGAAGGTGAAACCGGTGATCGCGTCGATGTCGCCGCGGATCAGCATGGTCTCGCGCAGTGGAGGGTCCATGGCCGTCCACTGCACGTTGCTGACGTTGTTGGCCTTGGCGAAAATCGGGAACGCGCGGCGGCCGGCGTCGAACACCGGAGCGCCGAGCTTCTTGCCGGCCAGGTCGGCGGGCTTGGCGATGCCGCTCTTCTTGAGCGCCATGACCGATGCCGGCGTATTGTTGTAGACCATCATCACCGC
>JAQGMX010000504.1 GCA_028292145.1 Variovorax sp. | reverse complement strand
CCTGCACGCGTCTGCAGCCGCTGCGGCCCGAGTCCGGCCAACCGCTTCTGCATCCTCACGCCGCCGGGCAGCAGGCCCCACATGCGGTGCACCTGGCCGTCAGCCGTGGTCAACGTGTCGAACAGCGACATCATCCCGCCGCACTCCGCCCAGATCGGCTGGCCGCGCACCGCGTGCGATGCCAACGCATCGCGCAGCGCCGTGCAGCCGGCGAGCATTTCCGCATGCAGTTCGGGATAGCCGCCGGGCAGCCACACCGCGTCACATTCTGGCAGTGCGTCGCCGGCGAGCGGCGAGAAGAACTGGATGCGCGCCCCGAGTGCGGTGAGCACGTCGAGGTTCGCCGGGTAGATGAAAGCGAAGGCCGCGTCGCGCGCAACGGCGACGGTGCGGCCCGCCAAACGCGCTGCGCCAGCGCCAGCCGACTCGTCGACGCGCATCGCCGGCGCAGCAAAACGCACCTGCGGCAGTTCGCCGACCGCCAGTCGCCCGAGCGGCGTTTCAGCCAAAGCATCGGCAGCGGCATCGAGCCGCGCCAGCGCGTCGTCGGTTTCCTGCGCCATCACGAGGCCGAGGTGACGCTCCGGCAGCGAGAAGTCCGCGTTCTTCGGCAAACCGCCGAGCCATTGCGACGGCTCCCGCAGCGCATCGCGCAGCATGCCTGCATGACGCTCGCTGGCGACGCGGTTCGCGAGCACGCCGGCCCACGGCAAGCCCGGACGGAAGTTCTGCAGACCGAAAGCCAGCGCGCCGAAGGTACCGGCCATCGCGCCTGCGTCGATCACCGCCAGCACCTGCAGGCCGAAGCGCTCGGCCAGATCGGCCGCACTCGGCGTGCCGTCGAAAAGCCCCATCACGCCTTCGACGATGACCAAGTCCGACGACGCTGCCGCTTCGTGCAGCCGGGCGCGGCAATCGGCCTCGCCGTTCATCCACAGATCGAGCGAATGCACGGGCGCACCGGTGGCCAGCGCCAGCCATTGCGGATCGAGAAAATCCGGTCCGCACTTGAAAGCGCGCACCCGGCGCCCGGCGCGCGCATGCAACCGTGCCAGCGCCGCCGCGACCGTGGTCTTGCCCTGCCCGGAAGCAGGCGCGGCCACGAGCACGGCAGCGCAGACGGCGGTCGCTCCGCCCTCTTGCGCCACGGACGGACTTATTGCGGCGCCCACTTCAGGCCGATGTAGCCGGCGCGTCCGCTGGTCGCGTAGGTGCGGGCCAGCACGTAGTCCTTGTCGCCGACGTTGTCGATGCGCGCGACGAGGCTCAGCTCGCGCGTGAGCTGCGTGCTCGCGACAAGGTTGAACACGGTGTAGCCGCCGAGCTTGCGCAGGTTTGCCGCATCGTCATAGCGCATGCCCGACGTCTGCATCTCGGCGCCGAGACGCCAGCCGGCCACATCCCAGTCGGCACCGACCATGCCGTGCTTGCGTGCGCGGCGGGCCAGCTGGTTGCCGGTCGACAGGTCGCGCGGATCCTGGAAATCGGCCGATGCGCGCAGCGTGACGGGGCCGATTCGGTGGCCGGCGGAGAGCGTGACGCCGTCGTATTCGGCGCGCGCGGTATTGCCGTAGCACCCGCCGAATCCTGTAGCGACTGCGTCGGTGCACGCGAACGAAGTGCTGTCGAAGGTGACCAGGTTGGTCACGCGGTTGCGATAGGCCACGATGCCCGCGTTGGTCGCGCCTTCGGTGTAACGCAGCCCCACTTCGACATTGCGGCCTTCCTCCGGGCTCAGGCCGGCGACGCCGTATTGGCTGAAGCGCTGGTAGAGCGTCGGCGCGCGGAACGACGTGCCTGCCGATGCAGTGGCGCGCCATTGCGGCGTGATCGCGAAGCCGTAGCCGGCGCTGCCGGTGGTCTTGCCGCCGAACTCGCTGTCTTCATCATGGCGTGCATGCAGTTGAATCGAGTGCGGTCCCTGCACGAAGCCGTAGCCGGCGCTGCCGGTGGACTTGCCGCCGAACTCGCTGTCTTCGTCATGGCGCGCATGCAGCTGAATCGAGTGCGGTCCCTGCACGAAACCGTAGCCGAGCGCCAAGGCGTTCTGCGAACGCTTGCCGGTCAGCCGGGTGCCGAAGGCCGTCGCCGCGTTGTCGAGTTCGTCTTCACGACGTTCCAACGCAACGGTCGCCGAATGCGGGCCAAAACGGAATTCGTTCTGGAACAGGTAGTTGCGCAGCTGCGTCTCGGTGCGATAGAACGACGGGTTGGTTTCGTACGTGCTCCTGCTGTCGGTCACCTGCAGGCGGGTGCTGTAGACGTCGTTCCACTTCGCGATCCAGGCGGCGCCAACGGTGCGCAATGTGTTCGCATTGGTGTCGTCCGGATAGGTGGCGCGCCGCACCGTGGAACGCACGTCGTAGCGTGAATCGGTGTCGCTGCGCAGCATCGTCAGCTCGACGCGCTGGCTAGGGTTGATCTTGAATCCGAGCCGTGCATTAGCCGCGGTGATGTCGTACCCGTCGCGGTCGGGGCTGGTATAGCCGTCGGCCCCGAATGTTCCAGTGCGCACGGGATTGCGCAGGCGCAGCGGCTGCACGTTGAAGCCGTCGCTGACCTCGCGCGAGACGCCGAGCGAGTAGTCGAACGCGTTGTCCGGCCCGGCCGAGCCGCTGACGCCGGCTTCGCCGCGGCGCAGCTTGTAGCTGCCGATCCCGACGCCGACGTACGGCATCGGCTTGCCGTCGCCGCGCTTGGTGAAGAGCTGGATCACGCCGCCGATGGCGTCCGAGCCGTAGACCGCCGCCGCCGGGCCGCGCAGTACTTCGATACGGTCGATCTGCGCCAGCGGGATCGATTCCCACGACACGCCGCCAGTGGTCTGCGAATCGACCCGCACGCCGTCGATGTAGACGGCCGTGAAGCGATGCTCCGCACCACGGATGTAGACGCTGGTGTTGTTGCCGATGCCGCCGTTCCGTGTCATTTCGATGCCGGGCAGCCGCGCCAGCACGTCGGCGACGCCGGTCGCACCGCTGCGCTCGATCGTCGCGCGGTCGACGATGGAAACATCGCCCACCAGATCGGACAGCGGCTGCTCGACGCGGGCCGCAGTCACGACGGTCTCGCTGAGCGACGGCACAGCGGGCATGGTCTGGGCAACCACCGGGAAGGCGGCTGCGACGGCGAGCGGCAATGCAGCCAGCCGGAGGGAGGCGCGCGCGGACAGGGCAACGCCTAGAGAAGAAACTTTGTGTGTCATGGAAGCGAACTCGAGAACAAGACCCTGTCCGGCTTCCCCGCCGGACGTCTGGGCGTCACGACGGCACGCGCAGGCGCGCGCCGTCTCCTCGTTGGCCGGTATCCGGGCTGGCAGAACCACCTTCGCCGCCTTCCCAGGCACCTGTTTCAGGGCGCCCAGTGGCTGATTGACGAAAGCGGCGCCGTTCGATCTCTCGATGGCGCCGTCTGCTTGACCGTTGCGGGGGCAGCGCAGGTTGACCGCTGCCCGATGGGCTTGGTTTCCTGCTTCCCGTTGAACTGCGCCGCCTGAACAGCGGCACGAGCACCAACGCGGCGGATTCTAAAGCTGCCGACACATGAAGCCACCCATACAATCTCGGACCATGTCCGTCCCGAGCCCCATCGACCAGATCGCCGAGCGCGTCGAACGTCTGCTTGTTCGCCACGAAGAGCTGCAGCGTACCAACGCTCTGCTCCAGCATCAGGTCGACTCGCTGACGCGCGAACGTGACGCGCTCCATGCGCGGCTAGTTGCAGCCCGAACCCGTGTCGACGCGCTGCTCCAGCGGCTGCCCTTCGATGCGACGCAGCCATCCCACATTCCCCCGCAGGATTCCGCCGCCTCATGAAACAGATCGAAGTCCAGATCATGGACCAGAGCTATTTGCTCGGCTGCCCCGAAGGCGGCGAAGCCGAACTCCGCGAGGCTGTCGAGCGCGTCGATACCGCCATGTGCAAGATCCGCGACGCCGGCAAGGTTCGCGCGCGGGACCGCATCGCCGTGCTCGCATCGCTGAACCTGGCCTACGACCTCGGCCAGCAGGTGGCCGCGACGTCTGCGGCGCTCATCACGATGGCTGTCGCGGCGGCAGAAAACGCCGAAAGAGCCGAAAGCGCCCAGAACGCCCGCCATTTGGAGAGCGACGGCTCTTCGCCGCAGCCGGGCCACGACGAAGCACGTGCAGCGCAATTGGTCCAGCGTCTCGATCAAGCCCTTGCCGGCGACAGTCATTTGCTTTGATCGACTGCACACGCAGCCGCATCGGCGCCTAGAATCGAAAGTGTCTGCGGTGTGTGTCGGGCTTAATATTTCCTTGTTCCAATGCTCTCCGGAGCCGGGCTTGGTACATCGCTCGATGGGCGTGATCATCTCGCGTCAGATGAACCCGAAGTCTTGCTGCCCTCGCCCACCTGAACCCTGGTTCAGGATGCGGGTCCGGTGCACATCCGCAGACACCTTATGTCCTTAGAACTTTCGCTGATCGCAGAACTCGCCGCACTCGGGCTCATCAGCGGATTCCTCGCCGGGTTGCTCGGCATCGGCGGCGGCATGCTGATGGTGCCGTTCATCACCTACATCATCGGCCAGCGCGGCGTCTCCGCCGACCTCGCCGTCAAGATGGCCATCGCCACGTCGATGGCGACCATCGTCTTCACCTCCATCTCCAGCGTGCGCGCGCACCACAAGCGCGGCGCCGTGCGCTGGGACATCGTCCGCCGATTGGCGCCGGGTATCGTCATCGGCAGCCTGGCGGGCAGCCTCGGCGTGTTCGCGCTGCTCAAGGGGTCGGTGCTGGCCGTCGTCTTCGCTCTTTTCGTCGGCTTCTCGGCGACGCAGATGTTTCTCGACCGCAAACCCAAGCCCGCGCGCCAGATGCCCGGGACCGCAGGCCAACTCGGGGTTGGCGGCGTCATCGGCTTCGTATCCGGCTTGGTCGGCGCGGGCGGCGGCTTCATCAGCGTGCCTTTCATGGCCTGGTGCAATGTGGCGATCCACACGGCGGTCGCGACCAGCGCGGCGCTCGGGTTTCCTATCGCGGTCGCCAACGTGCTCGGCTATGCGATCAGCGGCCAGTCGGTGCAAGGGCTGCCGCAAGGCGCGTTCGGCTACATCTGGCTGCCTGCGTTGGGCGTGATCGCGGCGTGCAGTGTGCTGACGGCGCCGCTCGGCGCACGGGCCGCGCACAGCCTGCCGGTCGGCAAGCTCAAGCGCGTTTTCGCCAGCCTGCTCTATCTGCTGGCGTCGTACATGCTCTGGAAGGGCTTGGCCGGCTAAGGCACGGATCGCTCAGATGATCCGCGAATAACGCGCGCGGTCGCGGTCGGCCTGCAGGTACCGATCGAAAACCATCGCAATCGCCCGCACGAAGAACCACCCTGTCGGCGTCACCTCGATGTCGTGCGGCCCGATCGTCACGAAACCTTGTACGGCCAGCGGCGCCAGCGCCTCGATTTCCTTCGCGAAGTAGCTCTGGAAATCGATCAGATGGCCGAGCGCGATCGACTCGTAGTTGATCTGCCCCTGGCACATCAGCGCCATGATCACCGCGCGGCGCAACACATCGTCGCGCGACAGTGCCAGCCCGCGCACCACCGGCAAGCACCGCTGGTCGATCAGGTCGTAATACGCCTCCAGCGATTTCGCGTTCTGGCTGTAGGTCGAGCCGATGCGGCCGATGGCCGACACGCCCAGCGCCAGCAGATCGCCGTCGGGCTGCGTACTGTAGCCCTGGAAATTGCGATGCAACCTGCCCTGCCGCTTGGCAACGGCCAACGCGTCGCCCGGCAGCGCGAAGTGGTCCATGCCGATGTAGACATAACCCTCGGCCTTGAGCGTCGCGATCGAGCGCGACAGCATGCGAATCTTCGTCGTCGATCCCGGCAGATCGTTCGCCTCGATGCGGCGCTGCGGCCTGAAGCGCTCGGGCATGTGCGCGTAGGCGTAGAGCGCGATGCGGTCCGGACGCAGCGTGCAGATCTGCGCCAGCGTGCGGTCGAACGAATCGGCCGTCTGCAATGGAAGTCCGTGGATGAGATCGACGTTGATCGACGCAAAACCGATGCATCGCGCCTCCGCGACCAGATCGAACACCTGCGCCGCCGGCTGGATCCGATGCACCGCCCGCTGCACGGCCGGATCGAAATCCTGCACGCCGAAGCTCAGCCGGTTGAAGCCCAGCGCCTTGATGTTCGCGAGCCGTGCAGCGTCGATGGTGCGCGGATCGATCTCGATCGCGTACTCGCCGTCGGGCGCGAGCGTGAAGTTGTCGCGCAGCATCGTCATCAGCCGTCCGAGCGCCGCATCGTCGAGAAAGGTCGGGGTGCCGCCGCCGAGATGCAGCTGGCTCACCGCCGCGCCCCGGCCGATCTGCGCGACCTGCAGCTCGATCTCCTGTGCCAGATAGTCGAGATATTCTTCAGCTCGCTCCGGATGGCGCGTCACGATCTTGTTGCAGGCACAGAAATAACAGAGCGACGCGCAGAACGGCAGATGCACGTAGAGCGACAGCGGAAGCACCCGTGGGCTGTGTTTTCGTTGCCGAAGCACCTGCAGGTAGTCGTCGCTGCCGAACGCTTCGACAAAGCGATCGGCCGTCGGATAGGACGTGTAGCGCGGACCGGGAACGTCGGCGAATGCGGGGCTTTGGAGGGTCGGCATGCAGGGCTTCGGAGGTGGGGTCGGAGGTGTGCCGTCCACTCTGCGCCGAAGCGTGCGCGCATTGCTTGATCTGAATCAAGGCAAAGC
>JAQGMX010000351.1 GCA_028292145.1 Variovorax sp. | reverse complement strand
TGATCGGCGTCAGCGTGGCGCAGATTTCGCTGCTCATCAACACGCAGATCGCCTCGCACCTCGCGCCGGGCAGCGTCACCTGGGTCAGCTATGCCGACCGTTTGATGGAATTCCCGACCGCCATGCTAGGCGTCGCGCTCGGCGTGGTGCTGATGCCGCAACTGGCCGGCGCCCGCGCTGCGAAGGACGATGCGCGCTATTCGTCGTTGCTCGACTGGGGTCTGCGGCTGGTGGTGCTGCTGTCGGTGCCGTGCGCTGTGGCGTTGCTGGTGTTTTCGAAGCCGCTGGTGGCGGTGCTTTTTCACAACGGCGCTTTCAGCGACCTCGACGTGCAGCGCACGACCGTCGCATTGACGGGCTACGGCGTCGGGCTGGTCGGGATCGTGGCGATCAAGGTGCTGGCGCCCGGTTATTACGCGCGGCACGACATGCGCTCGCCGATGCTGATCGCTGTCTGCGTGCTGGTGCTGACGCAGCTGCTCAACCTGGTGTTGGTGCCGGTTCTGCAGCACGCGGCGCTCACGCTGACGATCGCCATCGGTGCGCTGGTGAACGCGATCTGGCTGCTGATCGGCCTGCTGCGCCGCGGCAGTTACCGGCCGGAACCGGGCTGGGGCCTGTTCGTGCTGCGGGTTCTGGTGGCGGCAGGTCTTCTCGGGCTGCTGCTGGCCTGGGGCGCGCAGTATTTCGACTGGGTCGGCATGCGCAACGTCCGGTTGCAGCGCATCGGGCTGCTGGCCGCCATGGTCGGCGGTGCGGCGGTGCTTTATTTCGCTGCGCTCACCGCGATGGGGCTGCGGTTGCGCAGCTTCATCAAGAGGTGAATGCCGCCGGGTGCCTTGACGCTCCCGGCGCGGTCCTCTACAAAGCCACATGATGTTCCGCTACTCGGCCCCGACCGCCCTCGAATATTTCGCTTCGCTCGTCCAGAGCGACGACCAGTTTCCGCTTCTCGAAGCCGCAGCCAGCCTCGCGCAGGACGAATATCCCGACATGGACGTCGCGCAGGTGCTGGGCGACGTCGACCAGTTGCTCGCGCGTCTCAAGCGCCGGCTGCCCGCCGACGCCGCGCCGCTGGCCCGTCTGCGGGCACTGAACCAGTTCTTCTTTCACGATCTGAGCTTCGGCGGCAACGTCAACGATTACTACGACCCGGACAACAGCTATCTCAACGCCGTGTTGCGCACCCGCCGCGGCATTCCGATCTCCCTGGCGGTGCTGTGGATCGAGTTGGCGCAGGGCTTGGGGCTCCAGGCCCGCGGAATTTCGTTCCCCGGCCATTTCATGCTTAAAGTCACGCTGCCGAAAGGGCAGGTGGTCATCGACCCGTTCACCGGAAAGTCGCTGTCGCGCGAAGAACTGAGCGAGCGGATCGAGCCTTACAAGCGCTGCAACGGCCTGGTCGGCGAATTCGACGTGCCGCTCGGCCTGTACCTGCAACCGGCCACGCCGCGCGAGATCATCACCCGGATGCTGCGCAACCTGAAGGAAGTGCACGCGGCCCAGGAAGACTGGCAGCGCACGATCGCCGTGCAGGACAGGCTGATCGCGCTGCTGCCCGATGCCTGGGGCGAATACCGCGACCGCGGCCTGGCGCATGCGGCGCAAGGTCACGCGGCGCTGGCCGTGCAGGACCTGGAAACCTACATCCGCGAGGCCGACGACGCACTCGATCTCGACGTCATCGCCGAACGTGTCACGGCCCTGCGGCGCGAGCTGAACTGAACCGAACCGATGCCTGACGCAGCCATCCCGACCATGCCGGCCCCGGCCGTGCCCCAGACGCTGGGCGCGTTGCACCAGTTCCACGGCGTCCAGCCGGTGCTGCCGGTCGCCGACGTCGTGCGGGCGGCGCGGTATTTCTGCAACGTGCTCGGCTTCGAGCTGGACTTCATCGCCGGTGAGCCGCCGAGCTACGCGCGCGTGAAGATGGGTGTCCGGCCTGCTGGCGAGCGCGGCTGGGGCGATCCGGTCTACCTGCGGCTGTGGCAGGTCAACGTGCGCGATGCGCGGCCGTGGCGCGGTGAAATCGCGATCCATGTCGGCCACGACGTCGACGGTCTGCACGCGGCTTACGTCAAGCGCGGTGTCGACATCGTCGAGCCGCCGACCTCGCAGCCCTGGGGACTGCGCGAATTCGCGATCCGCGAGCCTGACGGTCACATCCTGCGTTTTGCCGGTTATCTCTAGGCTCGCAACCGCCATCGACGCTCCAATTTCCCCCTTCGGTCTCCGTCGGCGCCTGCGCAGTTTCGCGTCCGGCGGACAGCCGTTGCGCGTCTTGCTCACGCTCGGCAGCCTGATGGCGATCTGCGCGATCAACGGGCACCACGAGGCGGTGATTCCGTTGTTTCTCGGCGCCATCGCCAGCGCGCTTTCGGAGACTGACGACAGCTGGCGCGGGCGTTTGCGTGCCCAGATCGTCACGCTGGTCTGTTTTGCGGTGATTTCGTTCGCCGTCGCGCTGCTGTTCGACAAGTCTTGGTTCTTCATCGCCGGTCTGTCTTTCGCCGCCTTTTGCCTGACGATGCTCGGCGCAGTCGACGCGCGCTACAAGGCGATCGGCTACGCGACGCTGATCCTCGCGATGTACACGACGCTCAGCATCGATCACCCCGACGCGGTGGCGCAAAGCCGCTGGCACGAGCCGATGCTGCTGCTGGCGGGCGCGGCGTGGTACGGCGTGTTCTCGATTTCGTGGGCGGCGATCTTCCCGGCGCAGCCCGTGCAGGCGATGCTGGTGAAGCTTTTCACCGTGCTCGGCGACTATGTGCGCTTCAAGGCGTCGCTGTTCGAGCCGTTGCGCGGCGTCGACATCGAGCGCAAGCGCCTGTCGCTGGCGCAGATGAACACCGATGTGGTGGCCGAACTCAACGCGGCCAAGGACGGCATCTTCCGGCGCATCCGCAAGCGGGCGCCGACCGGTCGCATTTCGCGTTACCGCGGGCTTTACCTGATCGCGCAAGACGTGCACGAGCGCGCCAGCTCGTCGCACGACGACTACAACGCGCTCGCCGATGCGTTCTTCCACAGCGATCTGCTGTATCGCTGCAAGCGCGTGCTCGCGTTGCAGGGCATCGCGTGCCAGCGGCTGGCGGTTTCAATCGCGCGGCGCGAACCCTTCGACGTCGGCCCCGACACCGTGCAGGCGCTGGCCGACCTGCGCGGCGCCATCGAGCACGAACGCGCGCGCGCCGACACGCCGCAGCGCCTGGCGCTGCTGGCGTCGGTCGAGGCGCTGGCGCGCAATCTGGCGCAACTCGACGGCCAGCTCGCCGGCGCCAGCCAGCCGTCGGCGCAGGCCGGTCGCACCGACATGGGCCTGTTCGACCGATCGCCGCGTGGCTGGCGCGACAGCGTCGAGCGCGTGCGGCGCCAGCTGACGCCCAAGTCGGCGCTGTTCCGCCATGCGCTGCGGCTGTCGGTGGCGCTCTTCGCCGGGTACGTCTTCATGCGCGTCATTCATCCGGCGCAGGGCTACTGGATCCTGCTGACCACGCTTTTCGTCTGCCCGCAGACCTATGGCGAGACGATGTCGCGCATGGGCGAGCGCATCGCCGGCACCGCCATCGGCGTGGTGGCCGGCTGGGCGGTGCTGCAGCTTTTCCCTCAACCGTGGCTGCAGTCGCTGCTCGCGGTGGCGGCTGGCGTGGTTTTCTTCGCCAACCGGCGCGAGCGCTATCTGCTGGCGACCGCCGCGATGACGCAGCTGGTGCTGATGTGCTTCAACCAGATCGGCGACAGCGGCATGCTGCTGATGCCGCGCCTTGTCGACACCGCCATCGGCAGCGCGATTGCCGGCGCGGCGATGCTGCTGGTGCTTCCGCACTGGCAGGCGCGCCGGATCAACGAACTCGCGGCCGGCGCGATGCGCAGCCACGCGGGCTACCTGCGGCAGATCGTCGGCCAGTACAAGACGGGCGCGAAGGACGATCTGGCCTACCGGCTGGCGCGGCGCAATGCGCACAACGCCGACGCCGGCCTGTCGAAAGCCGTCGGCGACATGTTCCGGGAACCGAACTTCGTTCGGCCGCGGGCGGGTGTCGTGCTGCGGTTCCTGATCCGCTCGCACACGCTGCTGAGCTACATGTCGGCACTGGGCGCGCATCGGGCCGCGTTGAGGGCGAGCGCGACGCCGGGGCGTGTGGAGGCGCTGCGCGAGGCGGCTGAGGCTGCGGCCGTCGCGCTCGATGCGCTGGCGATCCGGCTGGCGCTGGAGCCGGCTTCCGGTGATGCCGCTGTTGGCGCCGCTGGCGGCGTCGGCGCCGTCGAGATTTCGCCGACGGAGCCGGCGGCGCGAGAGGCGCTGGCTGAACTCGTCGGGCCGGGCGACGAGTCGGACCCGGCGGCGCGGTTGTTTCGCACG
>JAQGMX010000344.1 GCA_028292145.1 Variovorax sp. | reverse complement strand
CCGTTCCGGGCGTGTTCGCGGCCGGCGATGCGACGACGGTGCCGTTCAAGCAGATCATCATCGCGGCCGGCGACGGCGCGAAGGCGGCGCTCGGCGCGTTCGATCATCTGATCCGTACGCCGGCACCGGTCGCCGAACTGGCAAAGACGAGCGAAGAAGCGGTCGCCGCCTGAGCTGAATCGTCTAGATGAGAATTATTCTCATATAATCGGCGGCCCGGACAACAGTCCGGCAACCGCCAGCCAGATGCCATGCGCAGCCACAGCCGCCGCGCGACAGGCGAGTCCAGCGAGCAGTTCCATCCAACTGTTTCCTGGATTTCGCCGTGGCTCATCTCCCGTTCCTTTCTCCCCGACCCTTTTCGTTGCCGCCGTTCGCGCGCTGCAGCGTGTCCGCCGCCTGGCTTGTCGCAGCCGGCGTCGGCCTGGCGGCGCCTGCATACGCCCAGTCGTCGACGGCGGGCCCGACCCGTGTCGCGGCGCTGGCCGAAGTGGTGGTGAGCGGTTCGCGTAGCGAGCAAAAGAAGGACGATCTGGCCGCCAGCGTCGAGCTGATCGACCGCGAGCAGATCGAATCGAAGCAGATCAACGACATCCGCGGTGCGGTGCGCGACTTGCCCAACGTGTCGGTCAAGCGAGCGCCGGCGCGTTTCGGGCTGGCTTCGGGCAACACCGGCCGTGACGGCAATGCAGGTTTCAACATCCGGGGGCTCGACGGCAACCGCGTGTTGCTGCTGACCGACGGCATCCGCAGTCCGCGTAGCTACGTTTTCAGCGCCAACGCCTTCGGTCGCGACTACTTCGACATCGGCCTGGTCGAGCGGATCGAGATCGTCAAGGGGCCTGCATCGGCGCTCTACGGTTCCGACGGTCTGGCCGGGCTGGTGAACTTCATTACCCGCGAGCCGGCTTCGTTCCTGCAGGATGGCAAGCGCTTCGGCGGCAGCGCCAGCGCCGGCTACAGCGGTGACGATAACGGCTGGCACACCGGCGTCACGCTGGCCGGCAAGGCGAACGACACCGTGCAATGGCTGCTGTCCGCCAACGCGAACCGAAGCCACGGGTTGGAGAACAAGGGCGACAACTTCTCCGCGAACACCGACCGCACTGCGCCGAACCCCGAGCGGGACCGCGGCAATTCGCTGCTCGGCAAGGTCATCGTGACGCCGAACGCCGACCAGAAGCACACCTTCACCTTCGAACATGTCGAGAAAACCGCGCGCTACGACCTGCTCTCCGGCATCGCCAAGCCGCCTTACGCGGCGGCATCGGTCATCGGCCTCGACGCGAAAACCGACCAGCAGCGCGATCGCCTGACCTGGGACGGCCGGCTGCGCGTGAACAGTGCGCTGGCCGACAACCTGCAGGCGGTGGTGAGCTATCAAAAAGCGAGTTCGCGCGAGTACATCGCCGAAGACCGCTTCACCTCGGCCGACCGCGTCCGCGACGTGACCTACGACGAGAACACCTGGCAGCTCGGACTGATGGCCGACAAGACGCTGCGCTTTGGTCAAGACTGGTCGCAGCGCATCACCTACGGCGTCGACTACACGCTGGCGAAGATCGAGAACCTGCAGACCGGCGTGGTGCCGCCCGCCGGCGAAACCTATCCGCTCAAGCGCTTTCCCGACACACGCGAGCGCACCGCCGCGCTCTACGTGCAGGACGAGTTCATCCACGACCGCTGGAGCATTACGCCGGGCGTGCGCATCGACCACTTCAGCATCGACGCGGACCAGGCCGGCTTCAACGCAACGGCTGCATCGCTGTCGGATTCGGCCATCTCGCCCAAGCTCGGCGTGCTGTTCCGCGCGACGCCGCAGTGGAGCGTCTACGGCAACTATGCCGCCGGCTTCAAGGCGCCGAACGCGTTCCAGGTCAACAACTTCTTCGAGAACGTCACCTCCGGCTACAAGACGATTCCGAACCCGAACCTCAAGCCGGAGAAAAGCCAGAACTTCGAGCTCGGCGTACGCGGGCGCACCGGCATCCTGAACTTCGACGTCGCGGCCTTCACCGGCGACTACAAGAATCTGATCGAAAACGACCGTCTGGTCAGCGGCAGCGGCATTCCGCGCATCGATCCGCTAATCTACCAGTCGGTGAACATCGGCCGCGCGCGCATCAGCGGCTTCGAGTTCAAGGGCGAACTCGACTGGACCGCGAACGGCACCGGCTTCTCGCTGCCATTCGCGTACGGACAGACGCGCGGACGCGACCGCACGACCGACCAGCCGCTCAATTCCGTCGATCCGCAGAAGCTCTACGCCGGCATCAAGTACCAGGCGCCGCTGTGGAGCCTGCGGCTCGACGCGGTGCGGCATTCGGCGAAGAAGGGCTCGGACGTCGACAACAGCGAAATCGTCGCCGCCACCCACGTCGCTTCGGCCACGCAATTCGCCACGCCCGCAGCCACCACTTTCGACCTGAGCGCGCAAGGGCGCATCCGCAAGAACCTGCGGCTGAACGCGTCGGTTGTGAACCTGACCGACAAGAAGTACTGGATGTGGAGCGACGTGCGCGGCGTGGCGACGACTTCCGTCATCCGCGACGCCTACACCCAGCCGGGACGCCACTTCAACGTGTCGCTCGTGGCCGATTTCTGACTCCCACTGCACAAGGACCCGAACGATGAACATCAGCGATATTCCGACCCGCTTCGCAGCCCTGCGCGCCGGTGGCCAGCGCCACAAGGATGCGGCCGAGGCGCTCGAACTGAGCGAAGGCGCCGCCATCGCGGCGCATGTCGGCACGCATCCGCACGCATTGCAGGCCACGCCGTTGCGCGGGCCCTGGCTGGCGCTGCTCCAGGCGCTGGAATTCTGCGGGCCGCTGCTGGCGCTGACGCGCAATGCGTCGACCGTGCATGAGAAAACCGGCGTCTATCAGAAACTTTCCGGCGGGGAGGCGATGGGGCTGGCGCTGGGAGAGGACATCGATCTGCGCCTTTTTTTCAGCCAATGGCACGCCGGCTTCGCGGTCAGCGAGGCTGCGGCCAACCCCGGCTTGCCGCCGTCGCTGAGCCTGCAGTTCTTCGATGCCCACGGCCTGGCCGTGCACAAGATCTTCACGCGAGAGACAACCGACCGTGATGCGCTGCAGGCGGTCGTCGATGCGCATGCCGACACGTCGCAGGCGCCGGACTTCGTCGCGCCGGAACCGGCGAAAGCGCCGCGGCCCGATTCCGAGATCGACGCCGACGCCTTCCGCACAGCGTGGGGCGCGATGCAAGATACGCACGAATTCTTCGGCCTGCTCAAGAATTTCGGCGTCGAACGCCAGCAGGCCTTCCGCCTGGCCGAGGGCCGCTTCACGCACCGCGCGCCGACCCGCGCCGTCCGCGGGCTGCTGCATGCGGCGTCGTTCGACGGCGTGCCGATCATGGTGTTCGTCGGCAATCCGGGCTGCATTCAGATCCACACTGGCACGGTGATGCGCATCGAGCCGATGGAAATTCGCGGCGCGCAGTGGCTCAACGTGCTCGACCCGCACTTCAACCTGCACCTGCGCGAGGACATGATCGACGCCGTCTGGATCGTCGAGAAGCCGACCCGCGACGGCATCGTCACCTCGGTCGAAGCCTTCGACCGCGACGGCGGCGTGATGGCGATGTTCTTCGGCGCCCGCAAACCTGGGGCCCCGGAGCGCGAAGCATGGCGCGCCAGCGTGCGCACGCGGGAGCGCATCGGCGCGCCCACCGAGGCGTCGGCATGACGACGCCGCATCCGTGGCCCGGAC
>JAQGMX010000337.1 GCA_028292145.1 Variovorax sp. | reverse complement strand
CTTGTCGCCTGGGGCAGGTCGATGTTCACCGCGTGCTTCATCACCGGCACGGTGATGATGAAGATGATCAGCAGGACCAGCATGACGTCGACCAGCGGCGTCATGTTGATCTCGTTCATCACCTCATCGGGCTCGTCTTGGGTTCCGAAAGCCATGGCGATCAGCCTTTCTTCAGCGGCACGATGGTGGCGTCAGTGGACTGCACGCGTGCGCCGGTCACGAAGTAGGCATGCAGATCGTGCGCGAAGCTGTTGAGCTTGGTCAGCACGAACTTGTTGCCGCGAACCAGCGCGTTGTAGCCCAGCACCGCCGGGATCGCCACGGCCAGGCCGAGCGCCGTCATGATCAGCGCCTCGCCGATCGGGCCGGCGACCTTGTCGATGGTGGCCTGACCGGCGGAGCCGATGCTCATCAGCGCGTGATAGATGCCCCACACCGTGCCGAACAGCCCGATGAACGGCGCGGTCGAGCCGACGGACGCCAGCACGGCGAGTCCGGATTGCAGTCGCGCCGTGAATTCGTCGATGCCGTTGCGCAGCGAGCGCGTGATCCAGTCGCTCACGTCGAGTGCGTCATGCAGATGCACCTTGGTGTTGCGGTGATGCGCGGCGGCTTCGCGGCCTTCGAGCGCCAGCGCGCGGAACGGATTGCTGTCGTCCTTGCCGAGCTTGTTCAGTGCCGTGGCGAAGTCTTCGCTGTGCCAGAAGTCCTGGGAATTGCGCGCCATGCGCTTGTATCTGATGACGTCCAGCGCCTTGATGAAGATGACGATCCATGACGCGAGTGACATGCCGACCAGCAGGACGGCAACGAACTTGGTGACGAAGTCGCCCTGACTCCACACGTTCATCAGGCCAAATTGGGATTCCATACGAAGCTGCTCCAGAGAAAAATTAATTGAGAACCCAGTTGATCGGTACGTTGAACTCCATCGGTTCGACGACCCCGTTGCGCTTGCCCGGCACGTAGCGCCAGCTCATCACGGCGACACGCGCGGCTTCGTCGAGCCGGTCGAAGCCGCTCGACTGGCGGATGCTGGCGCTTTGCGGCAGTCCGTCGATGCCGATCAGCACCCGGACGATGGTCTTGCCCTGTTCGCCGAGGCGCTTGCTCATGGCCGGATAGACCGGTTTGGGATTGTTCAGATAGTCGGCATTGGTCGACGGCAGCTGTACCGCAGGCGGAGCGGGCGGCGCAGGCGGGGGGGCCGGCGGAGCGGGCGGGGCCGGGGGCGCAGGCGGCATCAGCGGCGGCGCGGGCGGTTGCGGTTCGATGACGCCGACCGGCGCTGCCGGTGCCGGTGCAGGCGTGCGAACGGCCAGCGGGCGCGGCGGCGGAGGCGCCTTGGTTTCCTTCGGGCGCGGTGCCGGCGGCGGTGGCGGAGGAGGGGGCGGCGGTTCCTTCGGCTTGGGCGGATCGATGAACTCGCTCATGATCTGCACCGGAATCACCACTTCGGCGGCTTTGCGGATCAGCCCGCTCTGAAGCGCCCAGAGCGCCGCCACGTGAAATAGAACCACGCTGCCGGCGATCACCGCATTGCGGGACAGCCCCATCACGGAGGTGGGGGGTGAAGAAAAGCGGTCAGACACGGGTCACCATTCGAATGCGGGTTCGTACGGTGACGACCCTCCCAGCAGCAAAGACCGTGGGTTACTTATGAAAAATCCACCAGACCGAGCCGGCGACGAAGATCAGACTGCCCGCGAGTGCCGAGAAGAGTTCCATGCTTTGCTGTCCTGGATGGAGTTGGCAAGCTGGATGGTCATCGCGCCGTCTTCGCGGTGGAGGGCTGCGACCGGGTGCGATGCGCTGCACTGGGCAACGACGTCTCTGGCGCAACCTTCGCAACGTCCGCACTGGGTGGCGACACCCAGCTCGAACTGCACTTCGTCGAAGGTCATTCCGGCACGCGCGTGGCGGGCAATGTCGCGGTCTGACACTCGGCGGCACACACAAACGATCATGGCAAAACGGCTTTGGCTGGCTGGTTGATGATGCGCAATTATAAATACGAATTTGTCGCATTTGCAATAACTATCGATGTCGATGGTCTTTAAGCACGTTCTTGGTGCAGTACAGACACAAAAAAAGCGGGACCGACGGTCCCGCTTCAATGGTTTGCCTGTCGCAGCAGCGCCGGCGGAAGGAACGACCGATTTACTCGATCTCGCCCATCTGCGACTGCAGGTAATTCTGCAGCCCGACTTTGCCGACCAGATCGATCTGCGTCTCAAGGAAGTCGATGTGCTCTTCGGTGTCGTCGAGGATCTTCTGGAGCAGGTCGCGCGAAACATAGTCGCGCACCGCCTCGCAGTGCGCGATGCCCGCCTTGATCGTCGCCTGTGCGCCGTATTCCAGCCCCAGATCGCATGTCAGGATTTCCGGGACGTCCTCGCCGACATTGAGCTTCGCAAGGTCCTGCAGATTGGGCAGGCCGTCGAGCATGAAGATGCGGTCCATCAGCCAGTCGGCATGTTTCATCTCACCGATCGATTCGGCGTATTCCTTCTTGGCCAGCTTGTCCAGGCCCCAATGCTTGAGCATCCGGTAGTGGAGGAAGTACTGGTTGATCGCGGTTAGCTCGTTCTTGAGCTGCGCCTGCAGATGTTCGATGACTTGTGGGTCGCCCTTCATGATCTCTTCCTTGTTCTAAAAGCGCGATTGTCCGTGTCGCGACAAGGGTCGTGCAAGCAATCTCCATGCTTGGCCGGTCTGCATGCGTGTGAGGCTGATAGGCGTTCGCAATGGCAGCGCGCGGCCGACGCGGACATCACCGGCACGAGAAGCTCGCCGCGTCCTCCAGGTTGCCGCCGCCGTTGAAAGTCGCCACTTGCGGAAATGGGCAAAGCGGCCGCGTGCGGCCCGGCCACGGCGAGGTCGACGCAGCCTTCGCGACGATGCTGTCCGGCGCGATGCCTTTCTCTACCCAGTCGGCGAGCGGCGTGAGCGCGTCGTAGATATCGGTCGCCGGACCGCCGGAAGCCGAGCAGTGGTTCATGCCGGGCACGAGGTAGAGCCGGGCGAAGTCGCGCGTCGACGCGGCACCGCCGTTGGCGGCAGACAGCTTCTGGTAATAGTCGATCGAGTCGTTGGCCGAGAAGATCGGGTCGCTGGTGCCATGCACGATCAGCATCTTGCCGCCGCGGTGGCGGAATGCCGCGACGTCGGTCGACGTGGTGTTGTAGATCGCGGCGTAGGCGTCCATGCGGGCCGGATCGGTGTCGAAGTTGAAAGTGTAGACATCGAAAGCCGGTGCCGGCGGTGTGAAGAACTCCTTCAGCATGGCGTCGGTGGCGATGAGCGAGTAGTTGCGGGCGTTGGGCGTTGCGGTCGTCGACGTGCCCAACCGCCAGTTGCGCCAGTCGGCGCCCTTGATACCGCTGTCCCAGGGCCAGCTGGCATAGAGCGATTGCCCGGCCGAATTCTTCGGGCCGCCGAAATCCTTCTTCAGCGCCGCGACCTGGTCGCCCGAGAGGCAGCTGTCGGTCTTGGCGCCGGTGCACTGCAGCACCGCCGGATCGAAACTGCAGGCCGACGGATTGACGCCGATGATCCCGTCGGCCGCGCCGTCGAGCGCGTCGCATTTCTTGACGACGGCATCCGAAACCAGCGCCAGGTCCTGGCTCGACAACGCGCGGCTCAGGATGCGGCGTCCGTTGGCGTCGGTCGGTGCGATGGCGGTGTACGTCTGCACGTTCCACGTCGACGCCACCGAAGCCTCCTTGGCGACCTTGATGGCCGGTGCATTGGCCGAGATGCCGTCGAAATAGGCCGGGAAGCGTTGCGGGAAGAGCATCGCCTGTCGTCCGCCGCCCGAGCAACCGACGAAGTACGAGCGGTCGGGCGCACGGCCGTAGGCCTGGCCGATCAGCTCTTTCGCAGCGACCGTCACCTTGTCGTAGGACGCGTACGCATGATCGATGCGCGCTTGCGGATCGAGCCCAAAGGTGGCGTCTGTGACCTGATGGCCGGCATCGGTCGTGACGACCGCGTAACCCTTGGCCAGCGCGTTGGTCTGCAGCGCAGCCGAGGAAGCATCGTTGCCGGCCAGCGCACCCAGCGCCAGCCGCACGACGCCGTCGTTGCCGCCGCCGCCCTGGAACGCGAACCGTCCGTTCCATGTCCTCGGCAGCCGCAGCTCGAAGCCGATGTAATAAGGCTTGCCGTCGATGCCGGTGCGCGGATTCATGCGGCCCTGCACGACGCAGTGCGCCGGCAGCGAGACGCCGTTGAGCACCGTTCCCTCGGCGACCGTCGCGCTGGTGAGCGTCGTGTCGGCCAGCCGAATCCCGACGAGCGCGTCGCATTGCACCAGGAGCGCAGACGTCGTGGGCAACGGTTTCGACACGGTGGCGTCACTGCCGCCACCGCCGCCGCAGGCACTCAGCGCAGCGGCGGCAAGGGCTGCTGCGGAAAATTTCACGATCGGTGAGTTCATCGGTTGTCTCCGGTTTGTTGTTCGATTCGCGCTGCACGTTACGACCCGTCGCGGAGGCGATCCGTCATCCCAGAAGATGACAGCGCAGTCCCGGCGGCCCGCACGGATCGGGTGTCGTCCTCTGGGATGACACCCGATCCGCCGCGCTGGCGGAGACTCCGGTGCATTCGCACACCCAGTGCCTGCCCGTGGAGAAACGCCGATGCTTCGCCGAAAACTGCTTGCCCTTCCGCTCACCGTGGCCCTCGCCGCGGCGTTGCCCCTTGCGTCGTTCGCCGAATCGGGCGTGTTTCCGGACCGGCAGATCCGGCTGATCGTCGGTTTCCCGGCTGGAACCGGCCCCGACGTCGTCGCGCGCACGGTCGGCCTGAAGCTCACGGACATCCTCAAGCAGCCGCTGGTGGTCGACAACCGCGCCGGCGCCGGTGGTCAGATCGGCGCGCAGGCGGTGGCGAAGAGCCAGCCCGACGGTTACACGCTGCTGCTCGGCGAGGTCGGCTCGATCAGCATCGCGCCGGCGTCGTATTCCAAGCTCTCCTACGATCCGGCGCGCGAACTGGTCGCTGTGTCAGAACTGGTGCGTTCCGACTTCATCCTCGTGGTGCCGGTGACTTCGCCGTACCGCAGCGTGAAGGAACTGGTCGCGGGCGCTGCGGGCAAGGGCGATCGCGTGAACTTCGGCACTTTCGGCGCCGGCACGCCGGGCCATTTCGGCGCCGAGATGTTCGCCAACGAGGCCGGACTGAAGATCGAGCCCGTGCATTACCGCGCGACGGGCGACGCCATCACGGCGCTGGTCGCCGGCGACGTGCAGGCCGCTTTCGTGACCACGGCGCTGGCGGCACCGCAGATCAAGGGCGGCAAGCTGCGTGCCCTGGCGACCACCGGCGCCGTGCGCTCGGCGCTGCTGCCCGACGTGGCGACCATGACCGAGGCCGGTTTTCCGAAGGTCGATTTTTCCGCCTGGTTCGCGCTTTTCGCGCCGGCCGGTACGCCCGTTGCCACGCTCGACGTGCTCAACAAGGCGGCTGTCGCCGCGATGCAGACACCGGATGTCAAGCGCGTTTTGCAGGATGCCGGCTTCGCGCTGTCGGGCACCGGCCTGATCGAGAGCGAGCGGATGGTGAAAGCGGAGGCGGTGCGCTGGGCGGCGGTGGTCAAGGCCACCGGCTTCAAGGCCGACTGACGGAACGGAGATCAGGTGGATCGGGTGGATCGGTCCCGGGCGTTGGCTGCGCGCCTCGTGCCGTGCGTCGGCGCAACGAAGAGGGCGAAGAGCTCGCTCTTGAAATGGATGTCCAGCCGCTCGAACGCGCGTGCTCGGTAGGTCTTGACCGTGCACACGCTCAGCCGCATGTCCGCCGCGATGCCGTCGTAGGTGATGCCTTGCAGCAGTCGCTCCAGCACGTCGAGTTCGCGGTCGGTCAGGGCAGGGCATCGGCTGCGCAGCGCGTCGCGCGTGCTCGGTGCCGGTGAGGCTGATGCCGCCGTCGTAGCCGTCCATTCGACATGCCGAGCCACGGCGGCGATCAGCGTCGATGCGATGTCGCCGAAGCGTTCGGCCATCGCCTGGCCGGAGCAGCGCGCGGCGTCGTGGCTGTAGGCGTTGACGGCGAGCAGCGAACCGTCGGGCTCCGCGCGGGCGACCGACACACGCTCGACCATGCCGTGGCTGCGGTAGATGGCGTCGCGATGCTCGGTGCTGGGCGCCTCGTCGGCCCGCATGTGCAGCATCACCGCGCGGCCGGTGACGCCGTCGCGCCGCACGGCCTCGAAGCTCGAATCGCGCAGATAGAGCCGGCGGTCCCGGTAGATGGAGAAGCATTCGCCGGTCGTGTCGACCGCGTCCCGGCTGGCCGACAGGTGCATCACCGGCGGACGGTCGCGCCACAGCCGGTAGACCGACCACGATCCGATGCCCAGGACGCGCGAGAGGCCCGTGAGCGCGCTCGACGCGAAATGGTCGCGCCCCATGGCATCGACCACGTCCGCCATCGCGGCATGCGTGTCGTACGTCGGGGTGTGGGCGGCGTGCCCGAGGCCCCAGGAATTCATTTTTTGTGTCTCCAGCTTCGGTGCGGGCGCCTGAAGGCGCTCTTTTTCAAGCTTAAACCGGTGTTTCCGTGCGCCGGCTAGCGCTAACCCTCAACCCGGTTCGGCCGGAATCAGGTCAGCCGATAGACGTCCAGCAGCACGCGGCTTGCTTCGCGCGTCCCGCGGGCGATGGCCATGGTGGCGTTGAGATGCTTCCAGCGCTCGGCGCCGGTGGTGAAACGGATCAGCGTGCGGAAAAAGTAGGCGTCGCCGGGCACCGCTTCGCCGCGGGCCAGGCGCGCCATCACGTCCGGCGGTCCGTGGCGCAGTCCGCTGCTGCCGACTTCCACCAGCGCGCCGTCGTCCAGGCGCAGCACGTAATGCGCTTCGATTTCCAGTACGCCGTCGGC
>JAQGMX010000336.1 GCA_028292145.1 Variovorax sp. | reverse complement strand
CTTGTCGCGAAGCTTGTCTTCTTTTTTCTTTCTCTTGGCCAGTTCTTTCTGGCGCTTCTCGTAGCCGTAATTCGGTGTTGCCACTTCTTCTCCTTGGGGCGGGCAGTCTGGATGACTGCATTGTTGTGTGACTGTACGCGATTTACGTCAGCGCTCAGAGTGCGCGGAGTGCCCGTTCGAGATCGGCCTGAAGATCTTCGACGGCTTCGAGGCCGACCGAAAATCGCACCAGCGTGCCGCGATGCGGCCAATGGGATACGCCGGTATCGCGCATCAGGCCGATGTCGTAGGGCACGACCAGACTGATAGGTCCGCCCCACGAATAACCGAGGCGGAACAGTTGCAATCCGTCACAGAAACGATCGACCTGCTCGGCGCTGAAACGCTCGTCGAACACCACCGAGAACAGTCCGGCGGCAAGATTACTCTCGCCGCAGAGCCGGTCCCAGTTCTCGTGACCTGGAGAGGATTCGAGCGCCGGATGCAGCACCTGCGCGATCTCGTCGCGCGTTTCGAACCAGCGCGCCAGCACGCGTGCAGAACGGTCATGCGCTTCGTAGCGCAACGCGATGCTCGGCAAGGCCCGCAGCAGCGTCTCGACGTCGCCGACACCCACGCCCCAACCCATGCGCATGTGCGTGAGCTTGAGCGCCTGATGCAGCCGCGCGTCGCAGGTCGTGACGCTGCCCATCAGCACGTCGCCGCCGCCGCTTGGGTACTTGGTCAGTGCGTGGGCGGAAATGTCGACACCCTGCCCGCTGCCGTTGAAATCGAAAGGCTTGAAGGCCAGGCCGGCGCCCCAGGTGTTGTCGAGCGCGGTGACGACGCCGCGCGCCCGGCAGACTGCCACGAGCGCCGGAAGATCCGGGAATTCCATCGTGACGGAACCGGCCGCTTCGAGCCACACCAGCTTCGTGCGATCGCTCAGTTTGTCCGCGAGGTCGCGCGGATTCATCGCGTCGTAC
This sequence comes from Variovorax sp., assembly GCA_028292145.1. Taxonomy (GTDB): domain Bacteria; phylum Pseudomonadota; class Gammaproteobacteria; order Burkholderiales; family Burkholderiaceae_C; genus Variovorax. Next base: position 3,437 of record JAQGMX010000336.1, on the reverse strand, counting down.
ATGCGATGCGTGATGCCGAAGTTCGCCAGTTCGCCGGCGGCCAACGCCTTGTTGGGTCCGTAGGCGTTGTCCGGGATCAGCACCTCGTCGCCGGTCTTCAGCAGCGCGAAAGCCACCAGCGAGATCGCGGCGAGGCCGCTCGGCACCAGCAGACATTCGGTCGCGCCTTCCAGCGAAGCCAGTCGCGCTTCCAGCGTGAAAGTCGTCGGCGTGCCGTGGAGCCCGTAGGTGTAGCCGGCCTTGGTCTTCCAGTCGCGCGCGCGCATCGCGTCGACGTTGGCGAAGAAGACGGTGGACGCCTTGTAGATGCCGGGCAGCGGCGCTGCGAAATTCGGCGGCGCCTTGTAGGAATGGTGGATCAGGTCGGTGATCGGCTTGGGCATTCTCAGACCGACCACTTCGTCAGCAGTTTTTCAGGCCCGGTGGTGTCGTAGCTCTCGAACGGCTGATGGATCCACGGATTGGTCGCGAGGAACTCGACCGAATAATCGGGCGTGAAGGTCGACACGGCCTTGGTCCAGATGACCGCGCTGCGCAACTCGGTGATCGGCGTGTAGTTGTCGCGCAGCATGTTCATCACCGCGTGCAAGGTGTGGCCGGAGTCCGCGAGGTCGTCGACCAGCAGCACCTTACCGGCGATCTCCCCTTTCGGCGTCGTGATGAAGCGTGCCAGATCGAGATGACCCTGCACCTTGCCGGCGTCGGCACGGTACGAACTGGTCGACATGATCGCCAGCGGCTTCTGGAAGATGCGCGAGAGCACATCGCCGGGACGCATGCCGCCGCGGGCCAGGCAAAGAATCGTGTCGAACTCCCAGCCCGACTGGTGCACCTTGATCGCCAGCTTCTCGATCAGGTTGTGGTACTCGTCATAGCTGACGTAGAGATGCTTGCCGTCTTCGGTCAACATGATGGATTTCCTGTTCAGTCGGCGAGGTACGGGTGGCGCATCATGATCGTGTGATCGCGGTCGGGGCTGGTCGAAACCATGTGGATCGGCACGCCGGTCACCTGCTCGATGCGCTGCAGATAGAGCCGCGCGTTGACTGGCAGCTTGTCGTACTGCGTCACGCCGACGGTGCTGTCGGTCCAGCCTTCGAGCGTTTCATAGACGGGCGTGCAGCGAGAGATCTCGTCCGCGCCCATTGGCAGGATGTCGGTGTGTTCGCCGTCGAGTTCGTAGCCGGTACACAGCTCCAGTTTTTCGAGGCCGTCCAGCACGTCGAGCTTGGTGATGCACAGGCCCGAAAGACCGTTGACCTGCGCCGAGCGCTTGAGCAGCGCCGCGTCGAACCAGCCGCAACGGCGGCTGCGGCCGGTCGTCACGCCCTTCTCCGCGCCGATGGTGCTCATGTGATAGCCGGGCGTGCCCGGCGTTTCCCAGTCGAGTTCGGTCGGGAACGGACCGCCGCCGACACGCGTGCAGTACGCCTTGGTGATGCCGAGCACGTAGTGCAGCATGCCGGGACCGACGCCCGATCCGGCGGCGGCGTTGCCGGCCACTCAGTTGCTGGATGTGACATACGGATAGGTCCCGTGGTCGACGTCGAGCAGCGTGCCCTGCGCGCCTTCGAACAGCAGGTTGGCGCCGGCCTTGTGGGCGTCGTTCAACTCGCGCGACACGTCGGCCATCATCGGCTTCAGCAGTTCGGCGTGGCGCATGGCCTCGTCGTAGACCGTGTCGAAATCGATTGCAGGCGCGCTGAGTACCTGCGTCAACACGTGGTTGTGCAGATCGAGCAGCACATGCAGCTTCTCGGCGAAACGCGCCGGATGTTTCAGGTCCTGCACGCGCAGCGCGCGACGGGCAATCTTGTCTTCATACGCCGGGCCGATGCCGCGACCGGTCGTTCCGATCTTCTCGACGCCGCCCTTTTCACGATACAGCTCGCGTGCGATGTCGAGCGCGGCATGGAACGGCAGGATCAGCGGGCAGGCCTCGCTGATGCGCAGGCGCGAGCGCACTTCGACGCCGGCTTTCTCCAGCCCCTCGATTTCCTCGAACAGCTTGGCCGCCGACAGCACGACGCCGTTGCCGATGTAGCACTTCACGCCAGGACGCATGATGCCGCTCGGGATCAGGTGCAGCGCGGTTTTCACGCCGTTGATGACCAGCGTGTGGCCGGCGTTGTGGCCGCCCTGGAAGCGGACGACGCCTTGCGCGCTTTCGGTCAGCCAGTCGACCAGTTTGCCCTTGCCTTCATCGCCCCATTGGGTGCCGACGACGACCACGTTTCTGCCTGTGGTAACGCTCATGATGTTTCGCTTTTCAAGATTCAGATGGCTTGGACGTTCCACTGGCCGGACTGCTCGACGAGCTCCCGGTCGCAATGGAACTCGTCGATTTCGCTGTCGTGTCCCGGAAGTACGCAGACCACGGTTTCGCCGCTCGCGCGGAGCGCGGCAATGGCGATGCGCAGATCTGCAGCGTCGTTCCACGGCGCGCGGATGGCCGCGCGCAAGGGCCGCGCCGGCAAGACGCCGACCAGTTCCCGCAGATCGACGCTGAAGCCGACCGCCGGCCGGTTGCGGCCGAAAACCGCCCCCACTTCGTCATAACGTCCGCCGCGCACCAGCGCATCGGCAGCGCCGTCGACGTAAATGCCGAAGCGCATGCCGCTGTAGTACGCATAACCGCGCAGATCGGAAAGATCGAAGCTGACCCTGGCGCCGTCGAGACGCGATGCCAGCAGCTTCAGATCGGCGAGCGCTTGAGCAACCGGCGGCGTCGCCGGCAGTACGCGAGCCGCTTCGTCGAGAACCGTCGCGTCGCCGTAAAGCTGCACCAGCGCCAGCAGGCCCTCGCGGGAGGCGGCCGGAAAGTCGCGCGTCAGCGCACGCAGCTCGCTGGCATCCTTGGTCGCCAACGCCGCGTGCACGCGCGCCAGCACCTTCGCATCGGTCGTCACGCCGTCAAACAGCGAGTCCACGATGCGCGCGTCAGCCATGTCGACGATGGCACCGTCAGCGATGCCCGCCGCGTGCAGGCAGTCAAGCGCAAGGCGCAAGGTTTCCGTATCGGCTTCGAGCCCAGCGTGACCGTAGATCTCGGCGCCGAGCTGCAGCGGTTCGCGGGTTGCATGCGGCCGGTCGGGCCGCGTATGCACCACCGGGCCGCAGTAGCACAGCCGCGTCACGCCTTGCCGATTGAGCAGGTGCGCGTCGATGCGGGCGACTTGCGGCGTCGTGTCGGCGCGCAGCCCCATCGTTCGGCCCGAAAGCTGATCGACGAGTTTGAAGGTTTGCAGGTCGAGCGCTTCGCCGGTGCCCGAAAGCAGCGACTCAAGATGCTCGAGCAACGGCGGCATCACCAGCTCATAGCCGTAGCCACGAGCGGTGTCGAGCAGTTCGCGTCGAAGTTCTTCGATGTGGCGAGCCTCGGAGGGCAGCACATCGGCAATGTGATCCGGTAGGACCCAAGCGGACATTGGAATCGG
>JAQGMX010000301.1 GCA_028292145.1 Variovorax sp. | reverse complement strand
GCCAGTTCAGCCACCATTTCACCGGCATCCGCGACGCGCTGGAAGACGGCGACGAGCCGCTCGCGCGGTCGCTGCTGGCGCACTGGCAGCACGTCGATGCAGCGGATCTGCCGCGCAGCGAGATCGTGCGACATGTCATCGAGCATTCGGTGATTGCGGCGCACCGCCATGTGTTCGGCGTGCTGGCCTGGTTTTCGATTCTTGCAGCGTTGGGGCTTGGCCCGGCGGGTGCGGTTTTTTACCGGATGAGCGAATTCGTCTCCCGCTACTGGACCCACAAGGACGGCGCGACGGTGCAGCCGTCGAGCGTCTGGGTACAGCGCGCGGCGCGACGTGCCTGGGCAGTGACGGATTGGCTGCCCGCGCGTATCACCGCACTCGGTTTCGCGGTCGTCGGCAGTTTCGAGGATGCGATCGACTGCTGGCGGAACGACGCCAGGCGCTTTCCGGACGGCAACGACGGCGTGATCCTCGCGGCCACGTCGGGTGCCGTGAACGTGCGCCTCGGCGGCGGCATGCTGACGCCGGTGATCGTGGCTTCCGGCGATACCCTGCCGCGCGCGGTGGGCGACGAACTGGCGGGCATTTCGGGCACCCGGATCGACAGTGGCAGCACGCCCGGCCGCGAGCCCGACCTCGCGCATCTGCGCAGCGTGGTCGGCCTGGTCTGGCGCTCCGTCGTGATGTGGATGGTGCTGCTGGCCCTGCTCACGCTGGCGCGCCTGCTGGGCTGAGTCAGGAACGATGTCCTCGAGCGTTCCGTCCTTCTGGAGTGCGCGCGTCGGCGCCTTGCAGCCCTACGTTCCCGGCGAACAGCTGCGCATCGCGAACCTGGTCAAGCTCAACACCAACGAGAACCCGTATCCGCCGTCGCCGCGTGCCGTCGATGCCATTCAGGCTGCGGCGGAATCGGGACTCGAACGCTATCCCGATCCGGAATCGTCGGCCTTGCGCGATGCCGTCGCGCGCCGGCATGGTTTGACCGCCGACCAGGTGTTCGCCGGGAACGGCTCCGACGAGATCCTGGCGCATGCGTTTTTCGCGTTCTTTCAGCAGGCCGAACCGTTGCTCTTTCCCGACATCACATACAGCTTCTATCGGGTCTACGCGCAGCTCTACAACATCGATGTCGAACTGCATCCCGTCGATGCGGCGCTGGAGATCGACGTCGGCGCGCTCGCCGCGCGCGCTTCACAAGGCTGCGCCGGCATCGTCGTCGCCAATCCGAATGCGCCCACCGGCCATGCGATGCCGCTGTCACACATCGTTCAACTGCTTGTTGCCTGCCCGGACCGCGTGGTTCTGGTGGACGAGGCCTACGTCGATTTCGGCGCCGAAAGCGCGCTTTCGCTGATCGCTGCGCACCCCAATTTGCTGGTCGTGCAGACGCTGTCCAAGTCGCGTTCGCTGGCCGGGCTGCGTGTCGGATTCGCCTGCGGCCAGGCGCACCTGATCGACGCGTTGACGCGGGTCAAGAACAGCTTCAACTCGTATCCGCTGGACAAACTGGCACTCGCAGGCGCCGTCGCGGCGATCGATGATGAAGCATGGTTCCGCAAGACGCGGGACGCAGTCGTCGACACCCGCGAAGGCCTGGTCCTGCAGCTGGAAGATCTGGGGTTCGAGGTGCTTCCGTCGAAAGCCAACTTTGTCTTCGCGCGACATCCGGCGCATGACGCCAGCGCCTTGGCTGCAGCCCTGCGCGAGCGAGCGGTGCTGGTGCGGCATTTTCGGCAACCGCGCATCGACCAGTTTCTGCGGATCAGCGTCGGCACGCGTGAGCAGTGCGGGGTGCTGGTGAATGCGCTGGGTGCGATCCTCGCCGTCTGATTCGCGCTCGTTAAGACTTCCCAATCGCGGCTACAGTCGCAACGTCATAAATCGTTACTTTTTCTTGCTATGCCAAACCCCATCACCTACGACAAGCCAATGAAAGTGGCTCTGCTTTCCTATGCGTATGCCCCGGGCGTAGGCGGCATCGAAACGGTGAGCCAACTGCTGGTCGATGGCTTGCGTGCGCGTGGTCACGATGTCCGTGTGGTAACCAACACGTTGGCTGCCGACGGCGGCGATGCGGATACGCGCGTGCTGCGCCGTCCTTCGAATTCTGTGTTGTTTTCGACGTTGCGCTGGGCCGATGTCGTCGTTCAGTCGAACGTGAGTCTCGGGCTTTCATGGCCGCTGGTGACCGGACTTCTTTCGCGGCCCTGGATCGTGGTCAACCACACGCCTATCAGCCGCCCGAGCGGCGAGCGCACATGGCGCGACCGCCTCAAGCTTGTAAGTTTGGGGCGCGCTCGCGTCTACGCGGTGTCGGAGTACCTCAGGAGCGTGACGCTCCCTTCATCGCGCGTGATCCGCAACCCTTACGACGCCAAATCATTTCATCTCGCCGATGGGTCGAACGCTGCCGTTCGTGACCGCGAATTGCTGTTTGTCGGGCGCGTGGTGCGCGCAAAGGGGCTCGATGTGCTGATCGAGGCACTCGCGCTGCTCAAAGCCGAGGGGCTGACGCCGAAGCTGTCGGTTGCCGGTGATGGCGACGAGCGGCAGCGACTCGAAGCGCGAGCTACCGAACTTGGCCTTGCCGGACAGGTGACCTGGCTCGGTGTGATGCGCGGACCTGCGCTGGGCGATGCGATGCGCCGTCATACGGTCGTAGTGGTCCCGTCGAGGCCCGAACCGCCGGAAGCGCTTCCGCTGGTGCCTATCGAGTCGATCGCCAGCGGCTGCGTGATGATCGCCTGCCGGCAAGGCGGTTTGCCTGAGTCGGTCGGGCCTTGCGGTGTGCTGGTGGAACCGGAAGACGCGCGTGCGCTTGCAAATGCCGTACGAGATCTGCTGGCTGACGAAGCGCTTCAACAGCGACTGCGCGATGCTGCGCCGGCGCATTTGCGGAGCTTCCATCCAGATGTGGTCGTCTCCGAATACGAAACGGCCATGCGCGATGTGATGCGCGAACGTGCCCGCTGACACCAGGGCACGCCTGCTCGGCACATCAAATCAGTAGCGAACCTGACTGAGTTCGGCGAAAAGCTCGCCATAGATCCGATACCGCGTCGCATTGATCGCGCCCGGATGCCCTGGCGCATCGACCTGCGCGATCACGCCGCAGCCCGGTTCGTGCAGGTGCGTGCAGTTGTAGAACTTGCAGTTTCCCGCGTGCTCGGCGATGTCCGGCATCAATTGGGCCAGCTGCATCGGTTCGATGTGGTTCAGCCCGAACTCCTGGAAGCCCGGTGAATCGATCAGCGCGGTCTTGCGTTCGGCGTCGACCCAGTACCAGGTCGTGCTGGTGGTCGTGTGCTTGCCGGAGTTGAGCGCGTAGGAAATCTCGTTGGTCAGCGCGGTGGCGCC
>JAQGMX010000271.1 GCA_028292145.1 Variovorax sp. | reverse complement strand
GTTGTCGGGCGCTACCGCCACGGGGTTGGAGATATAGACGAAAAGGGCCTGGATGGGCGGGTCGTCTAGCGCCGTGAGCGCTCGACCGATCTGCGCCATGTTGATCGAGCGCGGTGGCCGGGCGGGGTCGGGCAGTAGGTGACGGCCGTCGAGCGCGGCAAAGTCGATGGCATGTGCGCCCGCCTGGTCGAGCAGGACGCCGCCGGCGGCTTCGCGCCAGGCCCCGATGAGCGCCGGCAGGCAGGCGATGGCGCGAACGGCGTTGCCACCGCCGGCATGCCGCTGCAGGCCGAAGTTCATTCGGATGGCGGTGGCACGGTCGGCCCCGTAGGTGCGTGCCAGCCTTTCAATGTCGGCAGCCGCGAGTCCGGTAATGCCAGCAACGATCTCGGGGGTGAACTCGGCGGCGCGGGCGGCGAGCGCGGCGTAGCCGAGCGTGTGACGGTCTACGTAGTCGCGGTCCACGAGGCCTTCGCGGATAAGCACATGCATGATCCCGTACGCCAAAGCACCGTCGGTGCCGGGCTTCAACGCCAGATGCCAGTCGGCCTTCTCCGCCGACAGCGAGCGATATGGATCGATGGCGATCACCTGCGCACCCTTGCGTCTCGCCTCGGCGATACGCATCCATAGGTGCACGCTGGAGGCGATGGGATTGGTGCCCCACAGCACGATCAGCTTGGCGTCGGCGAAATGCGCGATGTCGGTACCGATCTGCGCGCCGATGACGGCGTTGTAGCCCGCCCGCCCCGCGGTTGAGCAGAGCACGCGCTCCGGCTGCGACGCACCGAGCTTGTGGAAGAACCGGCGCGGCATGCCGAAGTTGTGCACCAGTCCCAGGGTGCCGGAGTAGGAATACGGCAGGATGCCCTGAGGGTCGACCGCAGCGATGGCCTTGAAACGCGTGGCGATGGTGTCGAGCGCCTCGTCCCAGGAAATGCGTTCCCAGCCGCCCTGCCCCGGCCCCTTCGGGCCGGTGCGGCGCATCGGATACAGCAAGCGCTCGGGGTGATAGGTGCGCTCGAGGTAGCGCGAGACCTTGGTGCAGAGCGTGCCCTGCGTGGTCGGGTGCGTCGGGTCACCTCGCACCTTGATTGCCACCCCATCCTTCACCGTGACGAGCATGGCGCAGGTGTCGGGGCAGTCGTGCGGGCAGGCGCTGCGCACGACGTGCTCGCCGGAAGAGATCGGCACCGGAACTGCCGCCAGAAAGTCCTTCATCCCATGGCCTCATGAAAGAGCGTGCGCAACGCCGACGCATCGAGCGGCCTCGGATTGGTGGGCAGCGAATGGTCGGCAAGCGCGCCGGCCACGACGGCGTCGCAGGCATCCGTCGGCACGCCCATCGCTCGCAGCGAAGGCGGCATACCGATGCGGCCGCACAGCGCGCTCACCGCTGCGGGGAGGTCAGCCTCGGCGGGCAAGCCGAACGCAGCCGCCAGGCGTGCGAACTTGTCGCCGACATGCGCCGCGTTGAACCGCAGCACCGCCGGCAGCAGCACCGCGTTCACGGTACCGTGGTGCAGCAGCGGCTCGGTGAGCGCGCCCAGCGGGTGGGCCAGCGCATGCACGGCGCCCAGTCCCTTCTGGAATGCCAGACCGCCGTGGATGCCCGCGATCATCATTTCGGTGCGCGCCTGGATGTCGCCCGGATGCGCGACGGCGCGCTCGATCCAGCGCCAGGCGCGCGCTGCGCCGTCGAGCGCGATGGCATCGGCCGGCGGATTGAAGCGCGGCGACAGGAATGTCTCCACGCAGTGGGTCAAGGCGTCCATGCCGGTACCGGCGGTCAGCGCTGGCGGCAGGCTCAGGGTGAGTTCGGGATCGCAGATCGCGCGTCTGGGCAGCAGGTACGGGCTGACGACGACGAGCTTGCGGCCGTCCCGCAGGCAGAGCAACGCGCCGCGACCGACTTCGCTGCCAGTGCCCGCCGTGGTCGGCACGGCGACGATGGGCGAGGTCTGGGCGCCAATCAGCGGCATTGCCGCCATCCCGGTGTATCGGCCGAGCGTTCCCGGGTGCGTGGCCATCAGGGCGACGCCCTTGGCCAGGTCGATCGGCGAGCCACCGCCCACGGCGACGATGCCGTCGCAGTCGCCGTCGCGGTACAGCGCCGCAGCCGCCTCCACGGCCGCCTCCGTCGGGTTGGCCGGCGTATCGAGATAGCGTTGCAGCGTCATTCCGGCGGGCAGCGTGGCGCAGATGCGGTCGACCAACCCGGCAGCGACAAGGCCTCGGTCGCCGATCAGCAGCGGCCGGCGCACGCCCAGCGCCTGCAGGGCCTCGGGAAGCATGCGAAGGACGCCGGCGCCGAATTCAATTTGCGTCAGGTACTGGATCGTAGACATGCAGGCTTCCTTACAAAACGGTCTGTACCATCGCGCCCGCAACCGGTTCTGCGACAGCGCGCGTGGGGTTCCACCGCTGCCCCGGCACGGCCGCGATAAGGCGCCGCGTGTAGTCGTGCTGCGGCCGGTCGAAGATCTGGCGCGGGCTGCCGCGCTCGACGACTTGGCCGCGGTGCATCACCAGCACCGAATCGCAGATCTGCGCCGCCACCCGCAGGTCGTGCGTGATGAAGACCAGCGCGATGCGCAGCTGCTGCTGCAGCTCATGCAGCAATGCCAGTACCTGTGCCTGCACCGAGACGTCGAGCGCCGAGACAGCCTCGTCGGCCACCAGCACCTTCGGATCGAGCGCCAATGCACGGGCGATGCCGATGCGCTGGCGCTGGCCGCCGGA
>JAQGMX010000244.1 GCA_028292145.1 Variovorax sp. | reverse complement strand
CACAACTTCCTGCAGAGCGTGCGGCTGCTGGCCGACGGCATGCGCAGCTTCAACGACCATTGCGCCGTCGGCATCGAGCCGAACCGCGAACGCATCGGCGAACTGGTCCAGCGCTCGCTGATGCTGGTCACGGCGCTCAACACGCACATCGGTTACGACAAATCGGCCTATATCGCGAAGAAAGCGCACAAGGAAGGCACGAGCCTGCGCGAGGCGGCCGTCGCGTCGGGCCACCTCACCGGCGAGCAGTTCGACCAGTGGGTGGTGCCGGAGAACATGACCGGGCGTTGACTGGACGATCGGCGGAGCACAGTTCGAGAAGATGTACAAATCTGATCGGAACGGGTAAGCGTCCGTCCAACCCTGCTTGAATTCGAGAGCGGTGCCGGCATCCGGCGCCTTCTCCGATTCCAGCTCATGACGCGGCACTTTTCTTACAAACCCTCCCCGAAATCCAGCAAAGGGTTGTCCGCATGGCATCCCCTGTCGAAACTGCTGCCTCGCACCGTTCCTCCGGCATCGGTTGCGGCACATGCCGTCATGCCCGCCGCGGCGCAGACGCTTTATACCGAGGCCTGCGAGAAGCTCCAGGTCAACGCGCTGCATGAAGCCGATGCGCTGGCTGATCGCGCGCTGGCCTCGATACCCGGCGACCCTCACGTGCTGCAGCTCAAAGCGGCGATCTGTTCATCGCTCCATCGCTTGCCGGAGGCCGATGCGATCTGGCAGCAGCTTCTGGACGACCGGCCCGACGATCCGCAACTGCTGTGCAACGTCGGGCTACATGCGTTCCGCCAGAAGCGTTACGACCAGGCATCGGCGCTGCTGTCGCGTGCCGTGGCCTTGAACCCCGGCCATGCGAGCAGCCAACTCCATCTGGGCCTCGTGCATGCCGCGCAGCATCGCTACGCGCAGGCCCTGGCTTGCTACGGCGAAGCGTTGCGGGCCGAGCCAGGAAGTGCCGAAATCCATTTCAGCATCGGTTGCTGCCTGCACGCCGACCAACGCCTTGCCGAGGCGCATGGCGCTTTCGAGCGCGCGCTGGCGCTGGATGCGGGGCATTTCGGTGCGCGATCCAACCTGGTGTTCACGCAGCACTACCTGACCCATTTCGACCCGATGGCGAACCGGTTGCAGGCCGAACGGGTGCACGCCATCCTGAGCAGCAAACCGACGTCCGTGCGCCTTCCTGCAGTCCATCCGGGCGCGCTCGATGCCGACAAGCGCATCCTTCGGGTGGGGCTGGTGTCGCCGGACCTCAACACCCATCCGGTCGGCTTTTTCCTGGAAGCCATGCTGGCGGCGCTGCCTCCCGGGGAAATCGCCCTGTACGCCTACGCCAAGTCCCGTGTGTACGACGCGCTGTCGGCGCGCCTGCGGCCGGCGTTCGCGGTCTGGCATCAGGTGGTGGATTGGTCGGACGCCCAGTTGATGCAGACCGTCGTCGAAGACGGCATCGACATGCTGATCGACCTGGCGGGCTACACCAAGGGCAATTCCCTGGCGTGTTTCGCGCATCGGCTGGCGCCGGTCCAGCTGAGCTGGCTCGGCTATTTTTCCACGACAGGCCTGGCCACCATCGATTGCGTTCTAGCGGACCCAATCTGCGTGCCGTCCGGCGAAGAGCGCTACTTCACCGAGCAGGTCGTCCGGTTGCCGCACAGCCGCTACTGCTTCAGTCCATTGAAGACGCCGCTGATCGAGCGTCGCCTGCCTTCGTTGCGCCAGCCCGGCGTCACTTTCGGCTGCTACCAGGCGCTCGCCAAGATCAACGATCGCGTGCTGGGGGCGTGGGGCCGGATCCTTGCCGCGGCGCCCAACGCGCGGTTGCGCATTCGCAGCGCTCATCTGGACGCGCCAGCGGTGGTTTCCGCGCTGCGGAGCCGGATGCAAGCGCTCGGACTGCCGCTGGATCGGGTCGACACGCTGCCGCCGCTGGACTACGACGCCTACCTCCAGAGCCATTCGGACATCGACGTCCTGCTGGACACCTTCCCCTACCCGGGCGGCACGACCACCGCCGAAGCGCTCTACCTCGGCGTGCCGACCTTGAGCCTTGCGTTGCCCGGCATGCTGGGCCGCCAGGGCGAGGCCATCCTGAAGAACGGCGGCCTGGCGCACTGGGTGTGCGCGGACGAAGCCGAATACGTCGACAAGGCTTCGGCCATCGGCCGTGGGGAGCCGTTCTGGCTCGCCGAGGCGGCCGAACTGCGTACGCGGGCGCCGGCGCATGTTGCATCCAGCCCGCTCTACGACGCGCCGCGTTTCGCCAGGGACTGGCTGGATGCCTTGCGTCGGGTGTGGCGGGAGAGGGTGGCGGTGCTCAACGGACAATAGGCGCATGGATTCTGTTTCTCAAATCGCGCTGGGCGCCGCCATCGGCGTGGCGACCATGGGCCGGCGCACCGCCGTCTGGAAAGCCGCCTTGTGGGGCGCCGTCGCCGGCACCTTGCCCGACCTCGACGTGTTCGTCGATCAGGGCAGCCCGATTCTCAACATGGTGTTGCACCGTGCCGAATCGCATGCGTTGTTCTGGCTCACGCTGTTCTCGCTGCCGTTCGCCGCAGCCATCGCGAAGCTGCAGGGCCAGTGGCCGGTCTGGCGGCGCTGGTGGCTGGCGATGTGGCTGGCGCTGGTCACGCATCCGCTGCTCGACACGATGACGGTCTACGGCACGCAACTGGCACTGCCGTTCACCGACCATCCGTTCGGCGTCGGCAGCGTCTTCATCATCGATCCGCTCTATACGGTGCCGCTTCTCGCGGGGACGATCTGGGCACTGTGCACGCGGGGTCGAGGGCGTGGACTGGCGGTCAACGGGATCGGGCTGGCGCTCAGCACGGCGTACCTGGCCTGGGGCGTGGGCGCGCAATTCCACGTGACGCAGGTGGCGAAGGCATCGCTCGCGGAGCGCGGGATCGCGGTGGAGCATCTGCTGGTGACGCCGACGGCGCTGAACAGCGTGCTGTGGCGCGTCGTCGCAATGTCGGGCGACAGTTATCACGAGGGTTTCTACTCAATGCTCGACACCGACAGGCGCATCGCCTTCGATCGCTTCGAGCGCGGCAGTTCCCTGAATGCGGCCGTTGCAGGCATCGACGGCGTGCGGCGCATCTCGGCCTTCAGCAAGGGTTTCTACAAGGTGAGCGAAGACGCGGCCGGACGGGTGCGCATCACCGACCTGCGCATGGGCATGGAGCCGGTCTACAGCTTCGACTTCGCGGTGGCCGAACGGCAGGCGAGCGGCGCGGTCGTGCCGATGGAAAAACCGGTGCAGCTCGGCGGCCGGCCCGACGTGCCGACCGTGTTGGCGTGGCAATGGGAACGCGCGCTCGGCAACCGGTTGCCGCCGCCGCGCTGATCTGTGAGCCGGCGGATTCAGCCTGCTGCGCGCTGCGCCATCGCCTGCGTGATCTGCAGGAACCGGTCGATTTCGTCTGGTGTGTGGCAGTGCAGCGGAGAGATACGCACCGAGCCGGTCAGGCCCAGCGATTCGAGCATCCGTTTCGAATAGATGCTGCTCACCACGCGTTCGTACACCGTCACGCCGTGCTGCGCGTAGTCGTGCACCGCCTGCGTGTGCTCGATGCGGTCGAAGCCGATGCCGATGATCAGGTCGCGCTTGGTCAGGTCCGGATGGTCGACGAAGACTTCGACGCCGGGGATGTGGCGCAGGCCCGGCGTGGCTTCGCTGCCCTCGAGCAGGCGAGCCAGCAGCGCGCGTTCGTGCAGTTCGATGTGCGTGATGCCGGCGACGAACAGCGCGCGGCGGTCTGCCTCTCCGCTGAAATGTCCGCCGACCCAGCAGACGTAGTCGACGATTTCCGAGATCACTGCGAACTGTCCGGGTGCCGAGCTGCCCAGGTCCCAGAAGTCCGGCTTCTTGCCGCTGAGCTTGTGATGCGGCAGCACCGACGCGCGGGGCGACACCCAGGCGATGCCCGATCCGCGGCAACCGAAGAACTTGTACGGCGCGAGCGTGATGCCGTCGACCGGCGTTTCCTGCAGATCGATCAACCCGTGCGGGGCGTGCTGCACGGCATCGACCAGGATGTAGATGTCGGGCTTGATCTCCCGCGCGCGGCGCACGACCGCGGCGAGGTCGAGCTTGGCGCCCGAAATGTTCGATGCGTAGATCACGTTCAGCAGGCAGGTGTCGGCATCGATATGCCGCACGATTTCCTCCACGTCGACGCCGCCGGTCGCCGGGTTGGCGCCAGCCACCCGAAGTTCCTTGCCCAACAGCGCGGCGTATTGCGACATCGCGTCGAAAGCCGACGGATGCTCGAGCGCGGTCGTGACCAGGTTCGTGCCGGGTACGTTCTCGGCGATGGCGCGCACCAGGTCGAACATCGCGCCGGACGCGGTGAGCGCGGCGTAGACGCTGCCGCCTTCGGCATTCAGGATCAGCCGCACGTCGTCGGTGGCCTTCGCCTGGATCGCCTTCAGCTCTTCGGCGACATCGTGGATGCGCTCCGCGTTGTCGGGAATCGCGTCGATCTGCGCCAGGCGCTCGACCGCCGTCCGAAGACGGAAGGAGCCGCCCGCGTTGTCGAAATACAGCCGCTCACGGCCGCGGTGGTCATGGCTGACATGCAGGAAGCGGTCGCGGATCTGCTGCTGGAGTTCGGCCGGAAAGAGCAGGCCGTCGGGATGGTTCGTCATCGGATGTTCGGGTGTTCTCGGGGGCGCTCAGACGCCCTTGTTGTTCGGGTTCTTGAAGATCTCGCGGACGGCGTCGGTCATCGGGAAGTTCAGGTTCACGCCGCTCGGCGGGATCGGCTGGGTGAACCACTTGGCGTAGATCTGCGCCATCTCGCCGGACTTCATCATCTGCGTCATGGTCTGGTCGACCAGCGCCTGGAACTGAGGGTCGTTCTTGCGCAGCATGATGCCGTAGGGCTCCTGGCGCAGCACCACGTCCTTCAGAATCACGAAGTCCGACGGATTCGGCGCCGTGGCGATCAGGCCGGCGAGCTGCACGTCGTCGAGTACGTACGCCACCGCGCGGTCGCTCGCGAGCAGCAGGAACGCATCGGCCGTGTCCTTGCCCGAGATTTCCTGCACGTCGACCGTGTCCGCCTTGCGCAACGCGCGCAGCAGCTGGATCGATGTGCTGCCGGTGACCGTCGCGACCGTCTTGCCGCCGAGTTCGGCCAGCGACGTGATCCCGGAGTTTTTCTTGACCGCAACCGTGATGTTGGTCACGAAGTGGCTCGGCGCGAAAGCGACCTGCTGCTGGCGCGCGACCGAGTTGGTGGTGGTCGCGCAGTCGAGGTCGACGGTGCCGTTCTGCATCAGCGGGATGCGATTGGTGGAGGTGAGCGTCGTGTATTGAACGCGCAGCGCCGGCATGCCGAGCTTCCCCTTGATGGCGTCGACGATCTTCAGGCAGATGTCGTTCGAGTAACCGATCGGTTCGCTGCCGGAGCCAAGCTTGTACGAGAACGGAATGGAGCTGTCGCGGGCGCCGATCTGGATGGTGCCGCTGTCCTTGATCTTCTTCAGCGTGTCGCTGTCCTGCGCAAAGGCGTTCGAGACGAGGAGGGCGGCGCCCAGAGCGAGGGCAAGCGGCAGTCGGAAGTTCATGGATGTCTTTCGTCGGAGGTTGGACATGGGTCAGCCCGAATTCTCGAAGCGCAGTCACGTCAAGAAAAGCGATATTTAGTGCACGAATCGCATGCCGTAAAGTGATGGGAAAGATCATTGGACGAGGAAAACGCACCGTGATGACCTTCAAGCAACTCGAAGCGCTCTACTGGATCGGCCAGCTGGGCGGATTTGCGCAGGCGGCGCACCAGCTCAACACCTCGCAGTCGGCCGTGTCCAAACGCGTGCACGAACTGGAGGCGCTCTTCGACACCGCGCTGTTCGATCGAACCCAGCGCTCGGCGCGCCTGACCGAGAAGGGGGAGGAAATGTTCGTTCTGGCGCGGCGACTGCTGCAGCAGCGCGATGCGGCGGTCGAGCAGTTCGGCAAGCCGGAAGTCATCGAGCGGCGGCTGCGCCTCGGCGTGACCGAACTGACGGCAATGACCTGGCTGCCGCAACTGGTCGGCCTCGTCCAGCAGCACTATCCCAAGGTCACGCTGGAGCCCGATGTTGATGGCAGCGTGCCGCTGCGCGACAAGCTGCTGGCCGACAAGCTCGACCTGATCGTCGTGCCCGATGCGTTTGCCGACGCCAGCCTTCCGGCGAAGCGGATCGGGCAGGTCGAGAGCGCGTGGATGTGCAAGCCCGGCCTGATTCCCGCCTCGGCTGCGGGCAGCATCCGGCTGCATGAACTCGCGCGGCACCGGATGCTGCTGCAGGGAAGCGCATCGGGGACGGGGCGGGTCTACGACGGCTGGATGAAGGAGTTGGGCGTTGTGCCGGCCGACGCGATCGTCGTGAGCAACCTGGTCGCGCTGACCGGGCTAACGGTCTCGGGGCTCGGCGTGAGCTACCTGCCGCGGCAGTGCCTTGAGCCGCTGGTCGCAGCCGGCCTGCTCGCTGTGCTCGACGTGCGTCCGCCGCTGCCGCCCGTGCCGTATGTGGCGATGCACAAGGGCGAGCACCGGAGCGCGCTGACGGCGTCGATCATCATGCTGGCGCAGTCGTGCTGCGACTTCACGCGGGTGTTTCAGGCGATGCCGGAGGATGTGCGCGCCGACTCCTCGGCTTGAGCCTTCAGTGGTGCGCGGACACTGCCCGCGCCTCCGCAATCCACGCATCGAAAACCTGCCGATGCGCCTGAATCCAGCCGTCTGCATGCCGCTCCACGTCCTGCTGCGTGTTGGCGCCTTCGTTCATCCGCAGATTCTGCGCGTTGATGTCGGTTACCGGCAGCGACATCACTTCGAACAATTTTCCCGCCGCCGGGTTCTTTTCGACGAACGTGCGGTTGGCGACGATCTGCTGGCTGTTGGCCTTGAAGCCGTAGTTCTTGCCGTTGGGCAGTTCGGTCTGCGAATCCGACGGCGGCACCTGCAGCCACACCACGTCGGTGCCGGGGCGCAGCACCGCGCTCACCCAGTAGGGCAGCCAGGTGTAGTAGACGATCGGCTGGCCCTGCTTGAAGCGCGAGATGGTGTCCGCGATGAGCGCCGCGTAACTGCCCTGCTTGTGGGTGATGCTGTCGC
>JAQGMX010000238.1 GCA_028292145.1 Variovorax sp. | reverse complement strand
CGAACGGGCGCGCGCAGGTGTCGCTGGCCGTCACCGGCGTCGCCGGCCCGACGGGCGGATCGCCGGAGAAGCCGGTCGGCACCGTGTGGTTCGGCTGGTCGGTCGACGGCAACGTGCGCACCGAGCGCCGCCGCTTCGAAGGCGACCGCGCCGCCGTTCGCGAAGCCACCGTGCGTCATGCGCTGCAGACGCTGCTGATGCACCTCGGCGCTTGAATCGAAACCTGACAGGAGCTAACACCATGACGACCGAATCGCTCGACATCCAGATCGCCGACAACCCCGCCCAGCACCGCTACGAAGCCATGCTCGGCAGCGAACTTGCCGGCTTCTGCGAATACAACCTGCTGACCGAGGCCATCATGTTCACGCACACGGAGGTGCTGCCCGCTTTCGAGGGCAAGGGCGTCGGGTCGGCGCTGGCCAAGCATGTGCTCGACCGGGCGCGCAGCGACGGCAAGCATGTGATCCCGGTATGCCAGTTCATCGCGGCGTATATCCGCAAGCACCGGGAGTACGCGGATCTGGTGCGGGTGGATGTGCAGCGGGCGTTCAAGATCTGAGCGCCACACCGCTGGATCATGACGGGGTCAGCCCTCAGGCCCCGTGGCACTTCTTGTACTTCTTCCCACTCCCGCAAAAACAAGGATCGTTCCGCCCCGGCGTCGCTTCCTTCCGGATCGTCTCCTGCTTCGGCCCCATGCTTTTCCATAGCTGGCGCAGGTCGTACACACCCCAGATCGCCTCGCCGAACTGGTCGAGCCGCTTCTGGCTCACGCTCGGCGGGCCGTCTTCGCTGAACATCGACAGCTCGGGCTTGCCGGTGTCGTCTTCGGTCAGGGCGACGATCGTGCTGAGCGCGTCGTCGAGCATCTGCGCAGCGTCCTTGTCGCGCGGCGCCGCCCAGTCTTCCGGCCAGTTCTCTACGGCGAACATGAAGCCCAGCGCCCAAACCTGCGCAAAAGACGGAATCTCGTCGCCCTCGACCTCGGCGCGCTCCTCTTCCGGCAGCGACGCGATGGCACCGCGCGTGTCGAGCACTTCGGGCTGGTAGGCGCGGTCGTCGTCGAGCGCTTCGACAGCGGCGTCGAGCGAGGTCTCGATCTCTTTCCAGCGGCGCTTCCAGTGCCAAACCAGTTCCATGTTCTGCGCCGGCACGAAGGTGTCGCCGAAGACGACCGGCCAGTATTCGGCGGGCGGCACCGGGCGGCGGAAGCACACCAGCGCGGCCATGAAGCCTTCGCAGAACTCCCACTGCGGGATTTCGTCGTCCTTGTCGCGCAGGGTGTCGAGGAGCGAATCGAGCAGATCGAAGTCCTCGGGGCCGAGCGGCGCGTCGGCTGGCGCGGTGGCCATGGCGGGGACCGCGTCGGGCGCGGCGTTCTCGGGAGTGGCGTTGTCGGGGGTCGTGGTCATGGGCGGGCGCGAGGGCTTGTAAAAACAGCCCTCTATGATGCAGCAGCCTTTCGGAGAGATCTCATTTCACGCCCCACGTTTTCCTTGTTTCCGGCCCAGCACACGGCCTGGGCGCTCTGCGTCGCCGGTCTGGCGGCCAGTCTGGTCGCTGTCGTCCTGCAACCGGAGGCGTGGCCGGCCTGGATCGCGCTCGTCGTCTTCGCGCTGCTCGCCGGGCTCGGTCTGCGCGACACCCGGCAGGAACCGCATGCCATCCTGCGCAATTACCCCGTCATCGGGCACCTGCGTTTCCTGCTCGAGTACATCCGGCCGGAGATGCGCCAGTACTTCATCGAAAGCGACCGGGAGGCCGTGCCGTTCTCGCGTGCGCAGCGCTCGCTGGTGTATCAGCGCGCCAAGGGCGAGCCCGACAACCGGCCGTTCGGCACGCAGCTGGACGTGACGCTGTCTGGCTACGAGTGGATCAACCATTCGATGCAGCCGACGAAGCTCGCCGACCATGATTTCCGCATCGTCATCGGCCCTTCGTGTGCCCAGCCTTATTCGGCCAGCGTTTTCAACATCTCGGCGATGAGCTTCGGTGCGCCGTCGGCCAACGCGATCCTGGCGCTCAACAAGGGCGCGAAGCTGGGCGGCTTCGCGCACGACACTGGCGAGGGCTCGATTTCGGCGCACCACCGGGTGCACGGCGGCGACCTGATCTGGGAAATCGGCTCCGGCTACTTCGGTTGCCGCAACGATGACGGCAGCTTCAGCGAAGCGCGTTTCATTGCGAACGCGCGCGATCCGCAGGTGAAGATGATCGAGCTCAAGCTGAGCCAGGGCGCCAAGCCGGGACACGGCGGCGTGCTGCCGGCGCCCAAGGTGACGGCCGAGATCGCGGAGGCGCGCGGCGTGCCGATCGGCGTCGACTGCGTGTCGCCCTCGTCGCACGGCGCGTTCTCGACACCGCTCGAAATGCTGCATTTCATCGCCCGGCTGCGCGAGTTGTCCGGCGGCAAGCCGACCGGCTTCAAGTTCTGCCTCGGCCATCCGTGGGAATGGTTCGCCATCGTCAAGGCGATGCTGGAGACGAACATCACGCCCGATTTCATCGTGGTCGACGGCGCCGAAGGCGGCACGGGCGCGGCGCCGGTCGAGTTCAGCGACCACGTCGGCGCGCCGCTGCAGGAAGGCCTGCTGCTGGTGCACAACACGCTGGTCGGCGTCGGCCTGCGCGACCGCATCAGCATCGGCTGCGCCGGCAAGGTGATCACCGCCTTCGACCTGGCGCGAATGATGGCGCTCGGCGCCGACTGGTGCAACGCGGGGCGCGGTTTCATGATGGCGCTGGGCTGCATCCAGGCGCAGACCTGCCACACCGGCAACTGCCCGACCGGCGTGACGACGCAGGACCCGGTTCGTCAGCAGGCGCTGGTGGTCACGGACAAGGCCGACCGCGTGCGCAACTTCCACCGCAGCACGCTGCATGCGCTGCAGGAACTGGTGCAGGCCGCCGGCCTCGACCATCCGCGACGAATCACCGCGCATCACATCGTCCGGCGAATTTCGGACACCGAGGTGCGGCTGCTCAGCAATCTGGTGCTGCAGGTGCAGCCGGGCGCGCTGCTCGGATCGCTGGACGAACAGGCGAGCGTGTTCCGGCTCTACTGGCCGCTGGCCAGCGCGAAGAGTTTCCAGTCGCTGTGATGCCGTTCTGCCCATGAAAACGCTGCAACCCGGCGACTACGCCGAATTCCTCCGCGCGACGCTGCCGAAGCAGGAGCGCGGCGT
>JAQGMX010000229.1 GCA_028292145.1 Variovorax sp. | reverse complement strand
ACCACGTCGTGGTACTGGGCCGGGGCTGCGGCTGGCGCTTCGAGGTTGTTGTCGACGCTGGTCACGTTGGCCACGTTGCCGGCGGCGAGGCTGGCCTTTTCGCTGGCTTCCTGCGAAGGTGCGCTGCCCGCGAGCGTGACAACGCCGGTGTCGGCAGCGTAGGTGACCTGCAGGCCGGTAAGCCCGAGGTTCTGCGTCTCGATGTATGTCTTGACGGCGGCTGCGGCCGCAGCATTGACATCGGTGCCGCCAGCAGCGGGCGCTTCCGATGCATGTGCAGACGAACCACCAAACAACTTTTCTCCGGCTTCCTTGATAAAACTCAGCAGACCCATGATTTTTCTCCTTGTGTTGGTCGACAAATGTCGGACCGCCACTTTAAGGGCGGAAAGCGCGCCGATCACGTAGGCGACAGGCCCGTCCGTCTGCGTATCGACCCGGTGCAATGTTGGGCAACAAAGTAGCAATAATCCGCCTCATGACATTCCTCGCGCTCGACATCGGCAACACCCGTCTCAAGTGGGCGCTCTATGCGGAGCCACGACCCGGTGCAACGCCGATCGCGCACGGTGCCGAGTTCCTCGACCACATCGAGCGCTTGGCCGACGGGCCCTGGGCTTCGCTGGCTGCGCCTTCGTCGATGCTCGGCTGCGCGGTGGCCGGCGATGCGGTGCGCCGCCGCGCCGAGGAGCAGATCGAGGAATGCTTCGATTGCCGCCCGCGCTGGGTGGTGTCGAGCGCGGCCGAGGCGGGCCTGGTCAACGGCTACGACCATCCGACGCGCCTGGGCGCCGACCGCTGGGTAGCCATGATCGGCGCGCGGCACCGCATGCTGTCGCAGGGGCCGGCGCGGCCGATGGTGGTGGTGATGATCGGCACGGCGGTGACGGTCGAGGCGATCGATGTCGGCGGGCGCTTCCTGGGCGGGCTGATCCTGCCGGGCCACGGCATCATGCTGCGCGCGCTCGAATCGGGCACCGCCGGTCTACACGTGCCGACCGGCGACGTGCGCGATTTCCCCACCAACACCAGCGACGCCCTCACCAGCGGCGGCACCTACGCGATCGCCGGCGCGGTCGAGCGCATGCGCCAGCACGTCCGCGCCCACTGCAACGCCGAGCCGGCCTGCTACATGACCGGCGGCGCGGGCTGGAAGATGGCGCCGTCGATGGTCAGCCCGTTCGAGCTGGTCGACGGCCTGATCATGGACGGCCTGCTGGTCATCGCCGAAGCGCGAGCGGGCGACGAGGCCGAGCCGATCACGCCTTGAGCGGAACCGCGATCACGCTTTCGATTTGAGGAACTGCTCCGCCAGTTCCACCCAGCAGGTCGCGCCGAGCGGAATCAGGTCGTCGTTGAAGTCGTAGCTCGCGTTGTGCAGCGTGCACGGACCGTCGCCGTGGTGCATGTCGCGATGGGCGCCGTCGCCGTTGCCGATGAAGGCATAGGCGCCGGGTTTGGCCAGCAGCATGAAGGAGAAATCCTCCGCCGTCATCGCCGGTTCCTGCACCAGCACGTTGTCCGCGCCGACGATGCCGGCCATCACGCCGCGCGCGAAATTTGCCTCTGCGGCGGTGTTCACGGTCGGCGGGTAGTTGCGGTTGAAAACGAAATCGCTGTGCGCGTCATGCGCCGCGCTCACATGTTCGGCGATCTTCGCCATCCGCGACTCGATCAGGTCCAGCACTTCCAGCGAGAACGTGCGCACCGTGCCCTTGAGCACGCAGGCGTCGGGAATCACGTTGTTCGCCTCGCCCGCATGGATCATCGTGACCGAGATCACGCCGGCGTCGATCGGCTTCTTGTTGCGCGTCAGGATGGTCTGGAAGGCCTGCACCATCTCGCAGGCGACGATGACCGGATCGATGCCGGTGTGCGGTTGCGCCGCGTGGCCGCCCTTGCCGTGGATGGTGATCGTGAAGTCGTTGCTCGATGCCATCGCCGGGCCGGGGCTCACCGCGAACTGCCCGGCCTTCATGCCCGGCCAGTTGTGCATGCCGAAGACGGCGTCCATCGGGAACCGCTCGAAAAGCCCTTCCTTGACCATTTCGCGCGCGCCGCCGCCGCCTTCTTCGGCCGGCTGGAAGATCAGGTAGACGGTTCCGTCGAAGTTGCGGTGCTTCGCCAGGTGCTGCGCTGCCGCCAGCAGCATCGCCGTATGACCGTCGTGGCCGCAGGCGTGCATCTTTCCCTGATGTTTGCTGGCGTGATCAAAGGTGTTGAGCTCGGTGACGGGCAGGGCGTCCATGTCGGCGCGCAGGCCGATGGCGCGGGTGCTGGTGCCGCTCTTGACGATGCCCACCACGCCGGTGGTCCCCATGCCGCGGTGCACGGGAATGCCCCATTCGGTGAGCTTCGCCGCGACGACGTCTGCCGTGCGCACCTCCTGGAAACAGAGTTCGGGATGGGCATGCAGATCGCGCCGGATGGACGCGATCCCAGCCGCCTGGGTGACGATCGAATCGATGAGCTTCATGACGACAGTCTAGGCGCGGTCGGATGCAGATGAGAAGGTTCCGTGACAATCGCCCGCATGTCGCAGACCCCCGAATCGCAGTCCCTCGAACTGAAATCGATGAAACGCATCGCGCTGGCGCTGTTGATCGCCGCCGCGCTGATCTATGCCGTGGCCAGTTGGCTGGGTAAGCGCCATCCTGAATTTGCCGTGTGGGGCTATGTCGCCGCTTTCGCCGAAGCCGCGATGGTCGGCGCCGTGGCCGACTGGTTCGCCGTGACGGCATTGTTCCGCCACCCGCTCGGCCTGCCGATACCACACACCGCGATCATCCCGGCCAACAAGGACCGCATCGGCGCCAAGCTGGCCGGCTTCATCGTCGACAACTTTCTCAGCACGCAGCAGGTGCTGGCCAAGCTGAAGCAGTTCGATCCGGCGGCGCGGCTGGCGCAGTGGCTGTCCGACCCGGCGCATGGCGAAAAGCTCGGCGACCACGCCGTCGCTGCCGTCCGGTATGGGCTCACCGCGTTCGACGACGACCGGGCGCGGGCCTTCCTGGCGCGGGCGGCGTCGGCCGGGTTGGCCCAGATCGATCTGTCGAAGCTGCTTGGCCAGGCGCTCGACGCGCTCACAGCCGACAACCGCCACCAGGCGTTGCTCAACGACGTGTTGGCGCAGGTGACGCTGGTGGTCGAGGGCGAGGAGGTGCAGGACCGCATCACCGAAGCCATCGCGCGCGAAATCAAGACGCTGCGCTATGTCGGCCTCGACCAGATGGCGGCGCGCGCGGCGACCCGGAAGATCGTCGCGGCCGTGGTTCACACGCTGGGCGAGCTGTCGGAAGACCCGGCGCATCCGCTGCGGCAGCGTTTCGACGCTTTCATGGACGATTTCGTGGTGCGGCTGAAGCATGACCCGGATTTCAAGGTGCGCGGCGAGCAGATCCGGGTACAACTGCAGACGCATCCGGCACTCGGCGAGTACGTCCACGGGCTCTGGAGCGACATGCTGGCCTGGCTGCACGACGATTTGGGCCGCGCGGATTCCACCGTGCGCCGCCGCATCGCGACCATTGCCGCGGCGACCGGGGAGCGGTTGCAGCGCGACGAGCCGTTCCGCCGCTGGATCAACGAGCAGATCACCGACGCCGCGCCGAAGGCGATCGAGCGCTACCGCGAAGACATCCGGCGCTACATCGTCGAGCGCGTCGGCCAGTGGAATGCGGACGAGATGACGGACGAACTGGAGCGCAACATCGGGCGCGACCTGCAGTTCATCCGCATCAACGGGACGTTGGTCGGCGGCGCGGTCGGGTTGGCGATCCACGCCGTGACGGAGCTCTTCTAGTTAGAGAGACGCTCAGAGCAACTCTTCCGGCGCCAGCGGCCCGAACACCTTGAGCAGCATCCGCAGGCCGAGGCTGGTGTCGGGATCGTGGGTCGCATCCTGCAGGTTGCTGCCTTGCGGCGCGCGCCAGACCAGCTGGCCGTCGATGAGTTCGACATGCCAGGCACCGTTCGACATCGTCGGATCGATCTCCGCCGCCACCTGCT
>JAQGMX010000224.1 GCA_028292145.1 Variovorax sp. | reverse complement strand
GCTGCATTTCGGTCACTTCTTCAGGGCGCTCGTCGATGAGCAACACCATCATGTGGACGTCGGGGTAATTGGCGCTGATCGCGTGGGCGATGTGCTGCATCATCACCGTCTTGCCGCTCTTGGGCGGCGCCACGAGCAGGGCGCGCTGGCCCTTGCCGATGGGGGCGATGATGTCGATGATCCGGCCGGTGATGTTTTCTTCACCCTTGATGCCGTCGCGCTCGAGCTTCATCTGTTCCTTGGGGAACAGCGGCGTCAGATTCTCGAACATCACCTTGTGCTTGTTCTGCTCGGGCGGGCCGCCGTTGACGGCGTCCAGCTTGGTCAGCGCGAAGTAACGCTCGCCGTCCTTCGGCGTGCGCACTTCGCCTTCGACCATGTCGCCGGTGTGCAGATTGAAGCGACGCACCTGGCTCGGCGAGATGTAGATGTCGTCGGTGCTGGCAGTGAAGCTGGTGTCGGGGCTGCGCAGGAAACCGAAGCCGTCGGGCAGGATTTCGAGAACGCCATCGGCGAAAACCTGTTCGCCGGCCTTGGCGCGCTTCTTGATGATCGCGAACATCAGCTCCTGCTTGCGCATGCGGCCGGTGTTTTCGATCTCAAGGGCTTCGGCCTGCTTGAGGACTTCAGACACGTGGAGTGCCTTGAGTTCGTTTAAGTGCATGGAGCGACCCCTTGCGGGGTATTTGTCGAACGGAAAACGGGGGGAGGTTGATGAAGAGGCGAGAACTGCCTCTTGAACCGGGGAACTCAAACCGGGCGGGCCGGTGATCTGGGAAGAATTATGACAGGAAAAATCGGAAGGCCAGCGCATTGCGCGCCGGCTTTCAATTCAAAGGCCGATCAGGCGAGTTGCTGATCGATGAAGGCCGTGAGTTGCGCCTTGCTCATGGCGCCGACCTTGGTGGCGGCCAGCTGGCCGTCCTTGAACAGCATCAGCGTCGGAATGCCGCGAATGCCGAACTTGGCCGGGATGTCGCGGTTTTCGTCGACGTTCATCTTGGCGATCTGCAGCTTGCCTTCGTATGTGGCGGAAACTTCGTCCAGGATCGGCGCGATCATCTTGCAAGGACCGCACCATTCGGCCCAGTAGTCCACCAGCACCGGCTTGCCGGACTTAAGCACGTCGGCTTCGAAGGAGGAATCGGAAATGTGTTTGATGAGTTCGCTGGCCATGAGGGTGTCCTTGGAGCGCTTTGTTACGCCGTTGATCACTGTGGGAAGCCGTGTTTTGGGGTGCGGCTAAAGTACTTGTCATTGTGACAGAAAGGCCTTGGCGCCGTTGACTGCGCCCGCCTATGAGCCCGATAGCCGAACGGGCCGAAGTTCGCCACGCTTCGAACACTTCCCCAAACGATTCCACGCTCCCGATGAACCTTCGATGAACCTTTCCCCCGCCGATCATCCCGCGCACCGCCTCTGGTGCGCTCCGGACCACGGCATCGTCGCGCGCATCGTGCAGACGCTCGACGCGCGCGGCGTCAACGCGGCCCGCGTCGTCGTGCTGGTGCCTTTCGCGCAGCTGATGGGCGTGGCGCGCGCGATGTGGACGCAGTGCGGCCGTGCCGGTTTTGCGCCGCGCTTCGAAACGACGCGCAACTGGGCACGCAGTGCAGGCGGTTTTGCGCCGGCCGCGCACGACGTCGCCTTCGACATGGCGCGCGATCTGGTCACTGCACAGGGCTTGCTCGCGCAGTCCGGCTTTTCCGCCGAACGCCAGGCGCTGGCCGGCCGTCTCGTCGAGCTCACCTATCAGATCGCACCGATGGCCGCCGCGCAGATGCCCGACGCGCGCAGCGAATGGGCGCTGCCGATCTACGCCGCGCTGCGCGTCGACGGCGACGTCGAATGGTTTCGCACCGAGGGCGCGCTGAACGCGATCGCGCTCGCGTGGGCTACCAATTCGGCCTATGCAACCGACGTGCTCATGGGCGACACCGTCGCCGCGCAGGCCGATCTGCTGATCGTGCTCGACGGGCTGCAGCCCGATCCGCTGACGCTGAAGCTTTGCGCGCTGTGGGAGACGCGTGGCTGCGTCGTTCATCTGCCGTTGGTCGTCGGCGATGCGGCATCCGCAAAACCCGCCGCGACGCTGCATTCCGCCACCGATCCCGAAGACGAGGCCGAACTGGCTACCGCCTGCGTGCTGCGCCAGATCGCCGAAGGCCACGCGCCCGTCGCGCTCGTCGCGACCGATCGCGCGCTCACGCGGCGCATCAGCGCGCAGCTGGCCGCGCAGGGCGTGGTCACGCACGACGAAACCGGCTGGAAGCTGTCGACCACGCGTGCCGCCGCCACGCTGATGGGCGCCTTGCGCGCTTGCGGCCACGAAGCCACCAGCGACCAGGTGCTCGATTGGCTCAAGGGCCTGGCCGAAACCGAAGCGCATGAAGTCGACACGCTCGAAGCACGCCTGCGCAGCGAAGGTCTGCGCGAATGGCGCAGATGGAGCCGTTTCATTGCCCGCAGCACGCGTCCCGAAGACGCGGCGCTGATCGCGTTCACCGCATCCGTCGAGGCGCAGCGCGCCGGGCTCGCCAGATCGCGCACGCTCGACACCTGGCTGCGCGACCTGCGCCGTCTGCTCGAGACGACCGGCGCCTGGAAAGCGCTTGCCGCGGACCGTGCCGGCATGCGCATCGTCACTGCGCTCTGGCTGGACGCTGCCGACGACGACACATCGGACGGCGCCGTCTTCGGCGACGGAAAGATCACGTTGGGCGATTTCACCGCCTGGGTTCGGGACGTGCTCGAAGCCGGCAGTTTCGTCGTCGCCGACAACGCGAACGCCCCGCGCGTCGTCGTGCTGCCGATCCAGCAGCTGCTGGGCCGCGCTTTCGGCGCCGTGGTGATGCCGGGCTGCGATGAAAAGCGCCTTCCCGCTTCGCCGGAGCCGCCCGGCAATTGGACGCGTGCGCAACGCGAGGCGCTTGGCCTGCCGCAACGTGAAGCGCTCGAATCGGCGCAACGCAACGCCTGGGCGCTGGCGCTGGGCCAGCCGAACTGCGAACTTTCGTGGCGCGAAGCCGACGCCAGCGGCGAACCGGTGCGTGCGAGCCCGCTGTTGCAGGCGCTGCGCCTCGACGGCGGCGTTGTGCGGGGAGGCGAGCCGCGCGTCAGGGAAGAAGTCGCGCTGACGCCGACATCGCGCCCGCTGCCAAGCGGCGCCGCACTGCCGCTGAAGAAGATTTCCACCAGCGTCTACGAAGACCTGCGCCGCTGTCCGTACCGCTTCTTCGCGCTGCGACAGCTCGGCCTGCGCAACGCCGACGAGATCGAATCCGAGATCGACAAGCGCGACTTCGGCAACTGGCTGCATGCCGTGCTGGGCCATTTCCACGACGCGCTCAAAAACGAGCCGTCGCCGGAGCCGGGCGTTCGACTGGCTTATATGGAAGCCGCCGCCGAGCGCGCCACTCGCGAATACGCACTCGGCGAGGCCGATTTCCTGCCTTTTGCCACGGCCTGGCCGGCGGTGCGCGACGGCTACCTCGACTGGCTGCGCGGCCACGAGGCGACCGGCGCCGAATTCGTCGAGTCCGAGCCCTGGAAAGAGCAGCCGCTCGGCGCGCTGCAACTGGTCGGCCGGCTCGACCGTATCGACCGGACGCCGGACGGCCGCGCCTTCGTCATCGACTACAAGACCGAGTCGACCGCCACCACGCAGGAGCGCATCAAGGACCCGACCGAGGACACGCAGTTGGCTTTCTATGCCGCGCTGGTCGCCGACGACACTCTGCGCGCGGCCTACGTGAACGTCGGCGAGAAGTCATCGGGCACCAAAACCATCGAGCAGACCGAAGTCGTTGCCGCCCGCGATGTGCTGGTTGCCGGGTTGATGGACGATTTCGCGCGCATTGCCGAAGGTGCGCCGTTGCCCGCGCTGGGCGAAGGCATGGTCTGCGAGCACTGCGCGGCGCGTGGCCTGTGCCGCAAGGATTTCTGGGGCGCGGAGCAGAGCGATCCGGCGGCTCCGGCGACAAAGCCGATCGTTTTTGCGCACGCGCCCCTTGAAAACGCACGGGATCTTGCACCGCTGCGTGTCGCCGACGCGCCTGCCTACGAGCACAACGGCGCGCCCGTGACGCGCCCCGCGTTCTACCGCGTCGCTTGCGACCCGCGCCGCAGCGTTGCCGTCGAGGCTTGCGCCGGCGCGGGCAAGACCTGGATGCTGGTATCGCGCATCGTCCGCGCGCTCATCGACGAGGGCGACAACGCCTGCGAGCCGCACGAAATCCTGGCGATCACCTTCACGAAGAAAGCCGCCGGCGAGATGGGCGAGCGGCTCGATCAGTGGCTGGCGGATTTCGCCGGGCGCGCGCCAGAGACGCTGGTCGAAGAACTGACGGCGCGCGGACTCGATCCTGTCGCCGCGGCTGCCGCTGCGCCGCGTCTGCAGGGGCTGTACCGCAAGCTGCTCGAAGGCGGTCGGCCGGTGCAGTTCCGCACATTCCACGCATGGTTCGCCGGCCTGCTGCGCAATGCGCCGATCGCGGCCTTGCGCTCGCTCGGGCTGCCGGCGACCTATGAGTTGCTGGAAGACGATTCCGAGGCGCGCCTCCACGCCTGGCGACCGTTCTTCGAAGCCGTCTCCGCCAACACCGATGCGCTCGACGACTACCAGGCGCTCGTTTCGACCTACGGACGTTCGCAAACGGCCAAGGCGCTCGGCGAAGCGCTGACGCGGCGCGTCGAGTTCACGCTGAGCGATGCCGCATCGCATGTGCAACCGTTCGGTGCGATGTACCCGGCGCTGGACGGTTTGCGCTCGCCGGTCGATGCGCTGGGCGCCGAGTCGGTCCGCGCGCAGTGGCTGGCGCGCGCTTCGGCGCTGGGCCTCGAGAACAACAAGACGCCGCAAAAGGCAGCCGAAGCCGTGATCGACGTGTTCGGTAACGGCGTGCCTTCGATGGACGAACGTCCGGCGGCGCTGGCGCGTTTGCGGAAGGCGTTCTTCGTCGCCACCGAAGACCGGCTCACGCAGCATCTGAAGAAATATGAAGCAGCACAGCAAGCCGAAAGCGAGCTGCAGCTGCTCTGGGCCGCGCAGGCCCAGCATGCGGCCTGGCTCTACCAGCAGCGCATGACGCGGCTGACGCGGCTGCTGGTCGACGCCTTCGCGCAGGTCAAGCGGGCGCACGGCTGGATCGACATGAACGACATCGAGCAGGCGGCGCAACTGCTGTTGAGCCAGTCGGCGCTTTCGGGCTGGGTGCAGGAACGGCTCGACGCGCGCGTGGCGCACCTGTTGATCGACGAATTCCAGGACACCAATCCGCTGCAATGGCAGGCGCTGCACGGCTGGCTGAGCGGCTACGTCGGCGCGGGGGCGAAGGCGCCGAGCGTCTTCATCGTCGGCGATCCGAAGCAGAGCATCTACCGTTTCCGCCGTGCCGAGCCGCAGGTTTTCATCGCGGCGCGCCGCTTCATTCGCGAAGGGCTGGGCGGCGAGTTCCTTACCTGCGACCACACGCACCGCAACGCGCGCAAGGTCGTCGGGCTGGTGAACGAGGCGATGGGCGCGGCGCAGGCGCTGGGCCGCTTCGACGGATTCCGCGACCACAGCACCGAGCGCAAGGACGAAGGCGCCGTGCAGAAGCTGCCGCCGATTCCGCGCGACGCGGTCGAGCGGCTGGCGGTGGGGCAGGGCGCGTTGTCCGAAGACGGCGAACTCCACTGGCGCGACAGCCTGACGACACCGCGCGTGCTGCCCGAAACCCGCCTTTTGCAGCTTGAATGTGAACAAGCCGCGCGCTGGGTCGCCGAGCGCATCGCCGACGGTACGCCGCCTCGGCAGATCATGGTGCTGGCGCGCCGTCGCAGCCGGCTTTCGGCGCTGCAGGACGCCTTGCGTGACCGGCGCATCGCCACGCAGCAGCCGGAGAAGAACGACCTGAACGACGCGCCGGAAGTGCAGGACATGGTCGCGCTGGTCGATGCGCTGGTGTCGCCGGGTCACGACCTGTCGCTGGCGCGCGCGCTGAAGTCGCCGCTGTTCGGCATCGACGACGAGGCGCTGGTGAAGCTGGCGCTGATGAAGCGTGCGCAGCCTTCTGTGAACTGGTTCACGTTGATGCAGGGTGGCTCGGAGACTGAAGCCCAACTCGCCGTTGCCCAACTCCCCGTTGCGCTGGTCTCCGTCGGCGAGAAGCTCCTGCGCTGGAAAGGCTGGCTGGCCGCGTTGCCGCCGCACGACGCGCTCGACGCGATCTATCACGATGGCGATGTGCTGGCCCGTTTCGGCGCCGCTGCGCCGCCTGCGCTGCGCGAGACCGTGCTGGCGAATCTGCGCGGATTGCTGAGCGCGTCGCTCGAAATCGATGGTGCGCGTTTCACGACGCCGTACGCGTTCGTTCGTTCGCTGCGGGCTGGCGGTGTGCGCGCGCCGACCGTCGCCGCGCCGAACGCGGTTCGTCTGCTCACCGTCCACGGCGCCAAGGGCCTGGAGGCCGACAACGTCCTGTTGCTCGACAGCGACGCCGCTGCGCCACGCTCCCAGACGATGGGCGTGCTGGTCGACTGGAAAGGCGACGAAGAGCGACCGCGGCGTTTCGTCTTCATGGCGAGCGAGAAGTCGCCGCCCGGTTGCGCCGCGCCGTTGCTAATAGAAGAGCAGGCCGCGCGATTGCGGGAAGAGCTCAATGGCCTGTATGTCGCCACGACCCGCGCTCGCGAGCGGCTGGTGCTGTCTGCGGTGCAACCCGCCCGGGCGAACGAAGGCAGCTGGTGGACGCAGCTCGAAGCGCATTGCGCGCCGGTCTTGGCAGAGGAACCGCTGGTCGATCTTTCCGGCCAGCCGGGCTGGCTGTCGGCAGGACATTTCGGACTGCTGCGCGCCCCGGTTGTCGTTCCTGACGCAGCCATCGAGAGGCCTCCGTCCGTGGCCGTGGCCGTGGCCGCGATCGCGCCGGCAGTCGACGCCGCTTCGTCGGCTTTCGGCCAGGCCATGCATCGGCTGCTCGAATGGGCCGTGCCGGGCGTCGCGCTGAGCGCGCTGCAGATTCGTGCCGCGGCACGTGAATTCGCGATCGACGTCTCTACCGCCCGACGGGCCGCGAAGTCGGCCGAACGCATCCGCGTCGGCAAGGGCGCGTGGGCCTGGGATGCGGACGCGCTCGATTGGCAGGGCAACGAAGTCACGCTGGTCCACGAAGGCCAGATCCTGCGCATCGACCGCCTGGTTCGCCGGCGCGAATCCGGCGCCTGGTGGGTGCTCGACTACAAATCCGAGGCGCGTCCCGAAAGCGACGCCTCATTGATCGCACAGCTGCAGCGCTATCGCACAGCCGTGCAAACCGCCTGCCCCGGGGAGGTCGTGCATGTCGCATTCCTCACGGGACAGGGCGAACTGGTAATCATCGAATGAATGTTTCTTCCCCCGGCGACGCTGTCGCCGTGATCGGCGGCGGTCCTGCAGGCCTGATGGCCGCCGAAGTCCTGAGCGCGGCCGGCGTCACCGTCCATGTCTACGACGCCATGCCTTCGGTCGGCCGCAAGTTCCTGCTGGCGGGCCGCGGTGGCCTCAACCTGACGCATTCCGAACCTTTCGATATCTTCGCCAGCCGATTCGGCGACCGCAGAGCAGCCGTCGAGCCGATGTTGCAGGCCTTCGGACCCGACCAGATGCGCGAATGGGCGCGTGGATTGGGCATCGAGACCTTCGTCGGCACCTCGGGCCGTGTGTTTCCCACGGACATGAAGGCCGCGCCGTTGCTGCGCGCCTGGCTGCAGCGTTTGCGCGCGGCTGGCGTGCAATTCCACATGCGCCATCGCTGGATCGGCTGGCCGACCGCCGGCACCGCGCCGACGACGCTGCATTTCGAGACACCTGCCGGCCCGGTTCAAAAGGATGTTCGCGCGGTGGTACTTGCGCTCGGCGGCGCCAGCTGGCCGCGACTGGGCTCGGACGGCGCCTGGGTGCCGTGGCTGCAGTCGCGCGGCATCGGGGTCGATCCGCTACTGCCGGCCAATTGCGGTTTCGATGTCGACTGGAGCGCGCACTTCGTCGAGCGCTTCGCCGGACAGCCGTTCAAGTCGGTGGCTGTTTCGTTCTCCGATTCGCAAGGCAGGGCGTTTGCGCGCAAGGGCGAGTTCGTGGCGACGGCGACCGGCGTCGAAGGCAGTCTGATCTACGCCGTCTCCGGCCTGCTGCGCGACGAGATCATGGCAAAAGACGAGGCGACGCTGACGCTCGATCTGCTGCCCGATCGCTCGGCCGAGCAGGTGCGCGCCGCCGTGCTGCATCCACGCGGGTCGCGTTCGCTCAGCAGCCATTTGAAGAGCCGACTGGGCCTGGAGGGTGTGAAAGCCGGCGTCTTGTACGAGGCGCTGTCGCGCGAAGCAATGAACGACCCGGCGCAGCTCGCTTCGGCAATCAAGGCCGTGCCGATCCGCCTGAAAGCCGCGCGCCCGATTGCCGAAGCCATCAGCAGCGCCGGCGGGGTGCGATTCGATGCGCTCGACGCGCACCAGATGACCGAAGCCATGCCAGATGTCTACGTGGCCGGCGAAATGCTCGATTGGGAAGCGCCGACCGGCGGCTATCTGCTGACGGCTAGCATGGCCAGCGGCACAACTGCGGCCAAAAGACTACTTTCTTCGCCAGAAAAGCGCTGATCTCAAGCCAAAGGTAGTGCTTGCGGAAGATCGCTGACAGTTACTTCAACCACAGCGTCAGCATTGGCCGCTCTCACGAGCGCCATGTTCTGGAGGGGATGCGTTCGATCGCCGAATGTCTGCACGATGCCGCGACCGCGTTGAGCGAACACTTCGCGGTGGCAAAGATCAGCTATGAGGGACTCGCGCTAGGCGCGTATCACGTGTCGGCAATGCAGCACAGGACAGTCGCGCTGACGGAGACTTTGCTGGCGAAGCTGGAAGCTTGATTCGCACACGCAACAGACGGGCGGATCGTTGCGCCGGTCTGTGCGTCGAACGCCTTTACATCGATGCCAGTGCGGCACGCAATTCGGCCGAGAGCACTTCGGCCAAGCCTTTGATTCCCACCGGTGTCGAAGGGTGTACACCGTCTGCATTCAGCCATGTGTCGCCATTGCCGATGCCCGTAGGCGCACCCGTTCTGCCATTCCCTGTCTGCCACGGACCACGTAAAGAGGTGCGGGCAGTGCCTTTGCTGGTCTTCCAGTTTCCGCGAAGGTTGTCGAGTACGACCCACGGACCGGGAAGGGCTTCGACGATGGCGGATATCGCATTCATGCGCGCAATGTAGGTGCCGTCAGGGTTAGTTGCATCGAACTCTTTAGGCCCCCACGGCCCCAAGACCACCAGAACGCTGTTCGGATTTGCGGCGCGGGCGCCCTGAAGTACCGCCTTCATGGACTCCGTTGTCGTCGGCCCCGTACCTGGCCAAGGATCGTTGATTCCCAGCTCCACCATCATGATCGTTGGCTTGGCTTCGGTAAAACGAGCCATACGCGGCGCAGAGTCGGCTCGCGTGAGAGGGTTGTCGTTGATTGCTGCACGGTAGCCGGTACCGCCGAAGTGCGTCGCTGTGGTCGCCGTTGCACCCAACAATCTGGCCTGCATGTCAATGAAGGTCATGCCAGTTTCTTCAACGGCTTCATGACCCAGATAGCTGTCGCCCGTGAATGAGATCGTTACGGGCTGGCTTGCCGTGAAGTCATACGGTGCGATGGTCGCCCCGGTCTCGATAACGACTTCGGAAATCCATGCGCCAGCGTCGCCCACGAAGACGAGGCTTCGCTCTGCGTTCGTGCCCAAGTCCCATACAGCGTATTGATTGTTCTCTGTGTAGTCGATACCAGGCACCACGATTTGCCCGTCCACGATAAGTGACATGTATGAGAACGATTGCGAAGGCATCGCAACATACCGAGAGTTGGTTTTGATGCCGATGTAAGCCTGTGAGCTTCCATAGTCGGCACCAGTGGTCCAGTAGTCGGCCTTGCTGCCATCGTTGAAGTTGTTGGCGATTCCGGCGGGTTTCTTCACCCAGTTTGCAAAGTTATAGATGAACGCGACGGTGTCGAGGCGCGGATTGCTGGCAGTAGTACCACTGCCATTGTTCGTGCCGTTCCCGGAGATCCAATATCGCTGATATGGCCACGGTGGGGTAGAGCCCGACGCGAGCAGCGTTGGGGCTGGGCCTGCGCGCGTGGGTATCGCTGCGACCAAGGTCGGTGCAGAGACGGCAGCAGCCTTGGCAAGTACAAGAAGTGGTGAAGAGGGCGTCGTGGCGACAGGTGTTTGCGCAGCAGGCTGAGCGGCGTCGCCACTGCTAGCTGCCGTCGGTGTTGTCACGGTTGGCGTTGTCGCTGGCGTCACCGGTGTCGCGGTGGTTGGTACAGTCTGAGCCGGGGCGGGGGAGGTAGGGACAACCGCAGCACTGCTGGCAGCAGGCGTTTCGCTGGAATCACTTCCGCCACCACCGCAGGCGGCCACAAGCGCAGCACTAGCGATACAAGCAAACGTGGCTCTTAGTCGATTTGGCAAAGCGCTCATATGAATATAGGTAAAAAGTTTACATTGTAGAAATGTAGTTAAACTTTTTGCCTAGTTTCGCTGTGAGCAGAATGTAATCTTTAGGCTTACTTGTAACGACGTCGTAATCTGATCAAACGACGGAGGCGAAACCACGGCCAAGCCAGCGCTGCCGTTTTGCGCGTGCGTCGAGAGCTAATCGCCGTGTCTTGGCCGCGTCTGGGGGTGGGGCGCCCTCGTTCCAGCGCCTTGATGTGCGAGATGGCAGTAGAAATCCAGTGGCTTACATGCCCCTGCAGTTAGCCATCACGCTTGACTGCCTGTCCTCCAATGGAGCAACAAGCACTTGTTGAAGGTTGACGAGCCTTACCCCCGGCACTGACTACGCAGTTAGGGCTGCTTGGTTCCCCACCTGACCCGGTTGGCCGCTTCACCATGCGGGGAGGCCCGACGGGTGTGATTGTAGGCGAGCGCAGCGGTCGAGCTGGCTGGTCGCGCCTTTAGAATCGCCGCAATGTCGTACCTCGTGCT
>JAQGMX010000185.1 GCA_028292145.1 Variovorax sp. | reverse complement strand
CGGCTGAAATGGAACTGTTGCTTCAGTGGTTCAACGCCGGGACCGAACGCGACATCCTCGTCCGCGCGGCTGTGACGCACCTGTGGTTCGAGACGGTCCATCCGTTCGAAGACGGCAACGGCCGCGTCGGCCGCATCTGGGTGGATCTGGCTCTTGCCCGGGACAGCGGCGATGCCAGCCGGCTGATCCGCATGTCGCAGCGTTTTCTCGAACGCCGAAACGAGTACTACGACCAGCTGAAAGACGCGCAGCACGGCGCACTCGACGTCACACGCTGGGTGATCTGGTTCGTTCAACAGATCCAGGCGGCGTGCGAAAAGGCGTCGAGGGTCATCGACGAAAAACTGGCCAAGGCTAGGTTCTGGGTGACACACAGCGACAAGACACTGAATGAACGCCAGCGCAAGGTCTTGAACCTGCTGCTGGATGCGGGTCCGGACGGCTTCGAAGGTGGCATGAGCACCAAGAAGTACGAAAGCATCGCCAGGACCTCGCGCGCGACGGCATCACGAGAACTCATTCAATTGGAAGCGCTCGGGTTGCTGGCGCAATTGGGTGCGGGGCGGTCGACGCGGTATCGGGTGAAGTTGCCCTGAACCGGGCGTCAGCTGCTGCCGGCAGCTTCCAGATAAGTGGCAGTATCCGCTGCACCCATGCTTCGCGCCAAATCCAATGCCGACATGCCGTCCGAACTTTTAGCGTCCTTGTCGATATCCTGGGACAAAAGCAATTGCACGATCGCAAGCCGGTTGAACATGGCGGCAAACATCAATGGCGTCTTGCCGCCCGGCGGTGCAAATCCCGGTTGAGCGCCATGAGACAAAAGCAATTCGACAATTGGCAGATAACCTTTGAATGCGGCACCGGCCAGAGGCGTCTGCGCCATATCGTTATAGCGATCAGGTTCGGCGCCCGCTTCCAGCAATGCCTTTGTCGCATCGACCTGACCGTGATAAGCAGCGAGCATTAAAAGCGTATCGCCTTTGTGATTGCTCATATTGGGCGGCAGGCCCTTTTGCAAAAGGCGCGTGAGCATCTGCGCATCTCCCGTGCGGGCGAGCTGAAATACCTCTTGAGCGAAATCGAGGAATTCCTGGTCTGCGGGACTGGATTTTGTATCTGGTGGGGTCATCGCTTTTTCCAATCGACGTCGTATGTTGATTTTGAGAATGCTATCGAACCGCTGCTTCGATACGTCCAACGCTGGAGGGTGATTTGCGTAGGACGAGAGCGCAAGCTGCGCCGTTCGACTTTCGATGCAGACGACTCCAATTTACGATTGTCAAATCGTCGGCTTGGCCGATTTCTTAGCCGGGACATATCTTTGTTCCGAGACCTGGGCGCCAGTGATCTGGTGTGCGAGTCGGTTTCTCGACCCGTGCCGTCCAGCGTATTACCTGTGCGGCTACCGCAGGGCCACTTCGCATTGCATGCGAGCAGTTGGTTCCTGCCGGCTGACCCACAAGGAAAATGATGACCGATTCCACGACACCCGAAAACCGTCCCGCTTTTACAGGCTCCCGCCGCCGTTTCCTAGGCAGTGCCGGTGCCACGACCGCCGGCGCGGCATTGGCGCCGATGCTGATGGCGCAGAACGCAGCCGCGCAGCAACCGGCCGTTGCGGCACCCATGGCGGCTGCTCTGCCCGTCGACAAGGCGCAGGATCTCGCCCGCGAAACATCCGTCGACGCCGGCCAAGCGCTGACGTCCAACCAGGGCATGAAGATCTCCGACAACCAGAACACGCTTCGCGCGGGCGCCCGGGGACCGGCTTTGCTGGAAGACCAGTTGTTCCGCGAGAAGATGACCGCGTTCGACCATGAGCGCATTCCCGAGCGGGTCGTGCACGCGCGGGGCGCGGCGGCACACGGTGTGTTCGAGACCTACGCCTCGCAGGCGGCGCTCACACGCGCCGATTTCCTGGGCGCCGGCGGCAAGAAGACGCCGGTTTTCGTGCGTTTCTCGACCGTGGCGGGCTCGCGCGGTTCGGCCGACACGGCGCGCGACGTGCGCGGCTTCGCGGTCAAGTTCTACACCGACGAAGGCAACTACGACCTCGTCGGCAACAACATGCCGGTGTTCTTCATTCAGGATGCGATCAAGTTTCCCGACCTGATCCACGCAGCCAAGCCGGAAGCCGACCGGGAAATTCCGCAGGCATCGACCGCGCACGACACGTTCTGGGATTTCATCTCGCTGATGCCCGAGTCCACCCACATGGTGATGTGGATCATGTCGGACCGTGCCCTGCCGCGCTCCTACGCCATGATGGAAGGCTTCGGCGTTCACTCGTTCCGCCTGACCAACGCGCAGGGCACCAGCCGGCTGGTGAAGTTCCACTGGAAGCCGCTCAAGGGCGTGCACGGCCTGGCCTGGGACGAATCGCAGAAGCTCGCCGGCAAGGACCCCGACTTCCATCGCCGCGACCTGGCCGAATCGATCGATGCCGGTGATTTTCCTCAGTGGGAGCTCGGCGTGCAGGTGGTCGAGGAAGCCGATGCCAACCGTTTCGGCTTCGATCTGCTCGATTCCACCAAGCTGATCCCGGAAGAGCTGGTGCAGGTGCGCCCCATCGGCAAGATGACGCTCAACCGCAATCCGGACAACTACTTCGCCGAAACCGAGCAGGTGGCGTTCCACACCGGCAATCTGGTGCCCGGCATCGACGTCACCGAAGATCCGCTGCTGCAAGGCCGCATGTTCTCGTACGTCGACACCCAGCTGACCCGCCTGGGCGGCCCCAACTTCCACGAGATCCCGATCAACCGGGCTATCGCGCCGGCGCACAACATGAACCGGGACGGCTTCCATCGGCACACCAT